>JAOZLN010000196.1 GCA_029934845.1 Candidatus Sabulitectum sp. | reverse complement strand
AAAGAATTTGTCCGGTCAAGAACACCATTCCGGTTCAGATCCTCGGTATCCAGCCTTCCATTATTCTCGCAGTTGTTAATAGCATCAAATCTGATGTTAAGAGGATCACTGGCATTGTACAGGTAGTTATCATCGTTAGGGTCAGGGTTACTGCTTGAATTGTATCCGGGCTCATCAACGGAAGGCAGTGTATCGAGACCTGTGTCTTCTGTGGTTGATCTTATTCCGTCAGAGTTAACATCCTCTGTATCGAGCACCCCGTTGGCCCTTCTCACAAGATCGTCTCCAACCCTTTCAAGCCAATATGTATCCTCGTCTATTCTTTCACCAAGATCAATGTAAAGGTTACCATTCACTGCACAGCCTGTGGCTCGGACATATAGAGAAAGGTGTGTCTTCCGGGACAGATCAGTTCCATAACGCTCGATACATCTCTGGAATCCACCCCAGGAACCGGTAAGGTTATCCTCGTCAGGAGTAAAAACAAATTGCAGTACTCCACTGATCTTCTTCATGGCATCATTGCTGGTTTCGCCGGGAATGATGTCGTGAAGCGACCACCTGTCAGTTGCGTTATACCATCTGGCATCTCCCACGGGGAAAAATGAAGAATCACCACGCCTGGGCATGGAAGAGTAAAACCATGCAGACCTTGACTGTCCAATGGGAAATGCAGATTCTGATCCCTCCATATCATCCAGCCAGGCTTTACTCTCTCCCACTGGAAGGCTTACAGCGATTTCTCCGGAAATCACTACCTGACTCTCGGCTTCAGTGTAAACCAGTGGCAGCATATTCACAGCGTCGGTAAGAAACTCAGGTCTTGCCTCAAGATGTATATCTGCATCAAACACAGTGGTTCCGAACGAACCCTCGCCAACTCTGGGTCTGTCCTCGGGGGAATTTGCATTTTCATACATCATGGTCCCCCCGATCCAGGAATGAGAACCCATGTTGTATACTATCCTGGTGCCAAGCAGCGTTTTTGATACAGAGCTGAAGAATGGCACAAATTCAAAAGTAACTCTTAGAGTGTTGGCAGGATCCTGTGCCAGATCAGCAGCCTCACCCATAAGAGTCAGCAAACCCACTTCATATATTATTGAATAGTCTGTGTTGCGAACCAGAGTTCTAGCCTGACCTGCTACTGTTAAAGTTACCTTCTCGCTGCCTTCTACGATTCCCATATGCCCCAGGGAATATGTGGTGGAGGCTGCTCTGTAGCTTACCCTCATGTAGTACAGAGACTTGTTCATTGCCGGGTTCTTTTCATTGTAGATCACATAGTTCGGGTAATCCAGATCAGCGCTGGCAAACGGTCGGCTCTGAGGAAACATTATGAAGCCATTTTCCCAGTCCATTGTAGCATCCTCATCGTACATCAAGCCGTCACCATTCGTATCAAGCCCCAGTATCTGCGTGAATGGCACTCCATCCTGAATTGAAACCGGGTCTTCACCTGATCTCTGAAGAAAAATATCGCAGTTGAAACTTTCCCTTACTATGTTGTTTGCACCAAGGAAGTAGTAATTTCTCATCTCATAGGCCCAGGTAGGGTAGTTTTCCGGCGATTCAGGAAGAGGGTTGGACTGCTTTATCATCTTTAAATTGTACATATCACCAGCAGTTCCTACGGTATCACCATCCATGGTAACCAGAGCCACTGCAATAGAGTAGTTGTCGTTTACCGGACGAAGAAATCTGATAGTTCTGCCTGAGTCAACAAGCACAAAATCACCTTCGATCCCTGCAGTCAATTCATCCCACCAGCCGGAGCCTTCAAGCTGTCCGCCGGAACCGGTGGGAACAAACCAGTTACCCTGAATAGCACCGGTCTCTACGTTATTGGTTGCATCACCATCATCAATGAATATCCGGGTATTGTTGCCTGTGGGATCCATGTAGGGCGCTGAAACTGTGTCCGGAAACGCCCGGAAGAAGTAGTTGTTCGCAGGGCGTATATCAAGAATGGAATCGTTCACAAGAGAAGCCTGCCCCACAAAATCTGAGCTTTCCGTTGAACTGCCTTCCTTGCTTGCTATGGCAGTAATATCAAAAGGGCCTGCCTGGGCAATAAGCTTTGCACCGAAAAGCCCCTGATGTGGAATTGAGTAGCTGATAAATTCAGGGCCTGTGATGGACAAATTAACATCACCAAGTTCGATTGACTGAATTATCTCATCATCATCGCCATCGTAGCTGAGACTCACACTGTAATCTGAACCGATCTGCCTCTGGCTGTCATGATCAACGGCAACATGAATTTTCTCACCGATGGTTCCATCCAGTCGAATGCGTAGATCCTGTTCCATTTTAAGGTCGGGGAAGAGAGATGTGCTTGATCCCTCCACATTCACCCTGTTCGGATAGATATGGCTTACACCGGAGATAGAGATCGTCTGATGCCCTGAAATATCAAGCTGCCCTCCGGTTCCTATTGCATCACCTATGACACCAGGCATTGAAAGCGGCAGATAGATGGTTGGAACAAGATTACCGCGGGTGTCACTGTTGCGAATGCCATTGCGGGCATTTGCCTGGGTCCACTGCTTCCATGTACTCCATCCTATAAGCCTGGAGCGAACAGCACTGAGCGACCATGTTCTAGAGGTGGCAAGAGGATAGCCCCTGTACATAAGTCTGTAGCTGAGACCATCACCCATCAGGCTGGACCATACCTGAACCTGAACCGCCGGAAGACTTACAAGCCACGGCAGAGAGTCCTGATACCAGTAACCTGGATTTTCATCAATAAGCGAGAAACTGCGCAAACCGGTTGAGCTGGCCGGTAACACAATTAAGAACAAAAGCACTGGAATTAAAAGTATTTTCATTTCACCTCGTGTGTTCTATCCTTAAACAGCAGCCATGTTCCATGAACCATGACAGAGAACCCCGACATTGCTATAATTCACCGTCAGCCACCTTGAACGCAAGCGTCTATCATGGGAATTTAATGAAAAAATTGCAAGTATATGTCCTGAAGGAATTCTTCCCGCCATTTCTGCTCTCCCTGGGGCTGTTTACTTTCATAATGCTACTGGACAAGCTTCTGGATCTTCTGGATCTGATAGTCAGCAAAGGCGTTCCAATGCGCGTTGTGGCAGAAATATTTATGCTTCTTCTTCCGTCAATGATTGCAGTGGTTATTCCCATGGGAGTTCTTGCAGGAATTCTAATTGCCGTTGGAAGACTATCAGGAGACCTGGAGATCACTGCAATGAAAGCCAGTGGTGCCAGCATCTATAACATAATATTCCCCCTGGGGATGGTTGCTTTGCTCATTGCAGGAATTCTTGTGGTATTCAACAACAGTGTTCTTCCTGAAGCCAATCATATTGCCCGTAACCTTCTGCTGGACATTGGAACCATGAGACCAACAGCAAGGATCGAACCTGGAATGTTTGTTGACGAAATAGAGAACTACAGGATCTTTGTTCAGGAAAAGGATGATCTCACTGGAAAATTGATCGGTGTAATTATTCACACAAGTACCCCGGGGGCACCGGCAAGAACAATTACCGCCATGGAGGGAACCATGGAACCAGTGGGAGCCAACCATCTCCGGTTAACGCTTGAAAGCGGTCAAATGCACGAAAAGGACCGTATAAACGGCTACAGATATGCTTCCTTCAACACTTACATCATCGATATTGCCCGGTCTGAAGAGCTTGTAAGACATGACAGAAACAGCAGAGGCGACAGAGAGATGTCTGCAGAGCAAATGGGAGTTTTTGTTGACAGCCTTGGTGAACGCAGAATTCTTCTGACAGACAGCATATCATCAGTTTCCAGAGCCTTTATGGCCTCTGTTCACAGTGAAGACAATCCAGTGGCTTCAGGCGACAGCACAAGAAGGATCAGAAACACAATGACATGGCTCACCGGCACATCCACGAATCTGATTCTTCTGAATGAGCAGGTTAACAACCTTCAGAGAAATATCGGTAAATACAATGTAGAGATTCACAAGAAGTACTCTATTCCATTTGCCTGTATTGTGTTTGTTCTTCTGGGAATTCCTCTGGGACTTTCCTCAAAGAATTCCAACACAGGGCTGGCTGTTACCATGAGTCTTGTATTTATTCTGGTGTATTACTTCTTTCTAATAGCAGGAGAACAGCTTGCAGACAGGGGCAGAATAACTGCATGGGCCGCAATGTGGTCGCCCAACATTCTGCTGGGGGTACTGGGGATATATCTTACCTACAGAAGCATGCGCGAAGGACACCCCATCCCCCTGCCGGATTTCAAAGAACTGATGAGTAAGTTCAGAAAAAAGGGACGCAAGTGAAATTACTGGACAGATATCTGGCTGGTCGCTTCATAAAGATGATATTCATGACTGTGCTTTCTTTCACTGTGATCTTTGTTACTGTAAATGCCTTTGATCACTTCAGCCGATGGGTGGACAAGAATGTAACAGCGATCACTTTCATGCGCTACTATTTTTACGGATTGCCATACATCATAATTCTTGTTACCCCGATCGCTGTTTTGATCTGCTCTCTGCTTCTTGTGGCGGGAATGGCTAAAAACAACGAGCTCACCGCAATGCGTGCCTCAGGTGTATCTATTCCCAGAATTTTCGTGCCTCTTCTTTTCATTGGATTCATAATAAGCGTCTTCACTCTTTTTGTTGGGGACTTTGTGGTTGCCGATGCCAACTATTTGCAAATGCAGGTGAAAAGAGTTGAAATTGATGGAAGAGACCCTATCAATTATTTAATGCGAAATGATTTTGCTCACAGAACACTGGATGGGGCAATAGTGGAGGTAGGGCTTTTTGACGGCCGGCAAGCAAACATTTCCAGAGCTGTGGTAGAGTGGTTTGATGACAGTCTCAGAGTTATCAGAAGAGTGGATGCGCAAAGGCTGACTTACATTGATTCAGTATGGACTGGGATCTCTGCCGAGGAGAGAAGATTTTCGCCCTCCGGTGAGATGTCTTTCGCCCTTCATGACACCCTTTCTCTTCATGAAATAACAGATACTCCGGAAGATTTTGGAAGCAGAAGAAAAAGTGCAGCGGAGATGAATATCTTCGAACTCTGGGATCATATTGGAAGAGTCAGGGGTGCCGGGGGAAACCCCACGGGAGATCTGGTGGAATTC
>JAOZLN010000195.1 GCA_029934845.1 Candidatus Sabulitectum sp. | reverse complement strand
GCCTCTGGTCAGGTGCTGTACCAATCATGATCCGTGTTATTCACATAACATGAAGCTTACATTCATGATTGGCTCACCAGGTTTGTTGAGTTATGTATACATATGTTTACATATCAGGTCAAGGTGCGTCATCCTCTTCCTCTCCTATGACAAAAATACGATCTATAAGGTTAAGGGCATATTCTTTGAAGTCTGGTATAGAAATGTCTTGTATGGCGCTGCTGGTGTCTTGCCTGTTCTGGTTGATCAGCTGTACAAGAGCAGGGCTGCTTTTTTTAGCAGCAAGCCTTACGCGGCCAATGCGCGAGTAGTCTTCAAAGACAATAACCATCATCGATTTCTCTCCGATGAGAGAAATATGGATGTGTCTTTTCTCGCCCTGCTGCAGAAGAATGGAGAATTGCTCTTCTCCAACAATATTGGCAACCTCTTTAGTAGCCGAGAACATTCCTGCTACGAGTGCTGCAAGTGCGGTGGCATTCAGCTTTGCTCCGCCGCCAGCCTGCCCCAGGCAGATGCCGTGTCTGCTGATAAGCAGAGCTGTTAATGCCTCGGTTGTTTCAACCAGCTCTGCCAGTGTTCCATTGATAGACGGTTCTGGACTGTTCACTGTATCGGTCATACATCCCTCCCTGTTACTGCAAGCCTACTGCACGATTATTTACGCAAGCAAGCTCAATGTCCAGCCCTTCCTGTTATGACGGAATACTATGACAACGGGCATCCTGATAGAACACTCAAGGGATGCCCGCAGATTGTCGGGTAGTAGAGTTAGTTAGAGAATTGCCTCCAGGTCGCGTTTTCTTTTCTTAACCTGCATTCGAACGTTACCCAGGCTGGAGCTTTCGGCGGCAACAACAGCGAGAATAGCATCAACGCCTATGGCGGTCATGACGATAACGCCATTCTTGTATTCCATCATTGCCTGGGTAAGACCGCCGACTCCAAGCTCTTTACCGACACTTTCAGCGGAACCCAGACCTGTGGAGACCATGGCTCCTATTGCATCCACATCTGCGCCCGGTGCTGCGGAAGCGTCGATAACAAATCCGTCTCTTCCAACGCAGACTGCAGAACTTATTCCGTCAACTGAAGTAAGTGCCGTAAGGATATCTTTTGTGCTGGCCATTGTTTCACCCCTGTTTCCTGACAAGTTCGAGGTGAATGAGAGAAGCTCTCTCGCCTTCTGGAGTTATCTCCTTGATTCTTGCCCGTACGTCCATGTTCTTTTCGACCAGTGCAACTGCAATGCCTGCGAATGGACATGCGAATGGCGGAATACCTTCTTCTTTCAGCCCCTGGGTAAGCTCCCAGAAAGAACATCCTTGTACATGAAGCTTCAGATCGTCGCCATCTTCTTCAAACGAGATATCATCGCAGAAACCCAGTTCTTTTGTAAGTTTGCCCAGTCTTTCTTCAAGAACGTGGAGATCGGAAGAGTCAAGACCATTGATACCCAAAGCACCAAGTTCTTTCAGCATATCAGGCCCCGCCTGACGCATTACTGCTGCAGCACTGCCTCCAACTGCCCGGTGAAGAGCTTTTGTAAAAGAATAAAGTAGAGCGTTCGCTCCCAGTCGATCAATTTTTTCCGGAGCCATGCGGTATCCTCCCTATTAGAGAAATGATGATTTTTTTAAGGTACAAAAACCACAACTTGCGAGGCTGTGATGCGTCATCTTTCTCCCCCTCGGCAAGTAACTTCTTACGGCGGAACAGGGTTGTCAAGTCTGCAGTTTGTGAACTATGTAACTAATGGATTGTTATGGATATAGAATAACATACCGGGGTTGTAGTAAATACGCAGTGCAGAAAATCCCGAATTTCTTATAAAGAGAGACTGATTGTATGAGGCGCAGCCTGCATCTTTTTCAGGTACGTGTTTCATATAATAGAGAGTACAACAATGGTGATCTGGAATAAAAAACTTGCAGGGGTTGTATAAATTCTGCAAACCACCTGTTGAAAATTCAAATTGAAAGGAGAGTTGAATGTTCAGAAAAACTTGTCTGGTATTTGTAGCGCTGTTTCTGGCCGTTGCCGGTTGTTCTTTGCTTGGTGGAGGTCTTGCGGCAGGAGATACAGCAGAAGGTGATCTTGATAATGGCCTTGAAATAGCAGAGCTTCTGGCTGATCCGGAAGAGACTCTTCTTGCGTACGGCATTGCAGTAGAAGATGACTGGCCGGCACTTGAATTTGCTCTTAAATCAGGGGATGGAATATCGCTGTTCGTAGAGGCTGATCGCATTGATCCTGTTATGGTGGTAGTTGATGCGGAAGGCAATGTTATTGCAGTGGGTGATGACTGGGATGAGGAACTTGATGCATTTATCTCTATGGACATCGTACCTGATGGTGCAAGGGTTATTGTTTTCGATATTTCAGGAGACGACGGCACATTCCTTCTTGAGATAGACGAGACAGATGATTTTGTGTGGTCTCTTAACGTTGATGAAGAAATAGAGAGTTTCATACTTGAAGACAAGGAGAATGATCTGTGGAGCGATCTTCTTGAAGATGTTGATGAGCTTTCCTACATGAACTGGGAAACCTGCCGGGTATTTCCCTTGAAGATCAGAGGAGAAAAATGGGTCAGGATTGCTGTTGATTCTGATGTCGACTGCATAATGGCGGTTCTGCTTGTGGATGGAGACGATCTTGAATATGTGGATTATGACGATGATACCGATGGCAGCAATCCGGTTTTTTCCGGCATGGTTGAATCCGGTGAGTACATTGTTGTTGTGAATACATACAACGGGTCTGATGATGCTGAATTCGTTATTGACATTTCAGAGCTTGATCCTGATGAGATGATTGTAGAGATCGTAGAAGTTGACGAGATGGATGTGTGGTTCAGCGGGGAATTCCGTGAAGGTGCTATTGTTATGGATTACTGGCCGGACGTGGATGACTACTACGGTATTTATTCCGAGGAACAGGCACTTGTTTTTGAATTTGAGATAGCAGACGAAGGTGAATACATCTTTGATGTCAGTTGTTTTGATGACACCAAAATGGCCATCATAGACAATCAGGATGTTCTGATCGACTACAACGATGATGGTGATGAAGGGCTGGACCCGCAGCTTGTTCTTCGACTTACCCCTGGTTATTACAGTGCAGTAGTGGTTCCCTATGGCGATGCTTCTACGGAATCGGTTGACTTTATGTATTCCATGGAAACTCCCATGGTACGCGAGAGCAGAACAGTTCCTGTAGAGGAAACTTTCCAGATGCACTCTAATGTGTATACAAGCATGATGTTTGAATCCGGGAATACCTATGAAATATTTGCAGAGAGTGATATCGACCTTACCCTTACAGTGGTTGACAGATCCGGTGAAGAGTTCTTCAGTGATGATGACGGAGGAGACTTCAACCCCTATCTTGAGATTGAGTGCACCAGGGCTAATTCAGGAGAATGGGAAATAGATCTGGAATCATATTCTTCCGGATCGGTGAATGGAGAGGTCTACTTTGTGGTAAGAGAGATCGGCCGGAACAGAAGAACCGATACGGCTGATGTAGGTATTATTTAGGTCCTGCTTTTTATAGGGAAGGCTCAGTGTCAATCGCCGGGCCTTTCCTGTTTAAAGGTCGATGATCACACCGTGATGAAGAAAAGCAAGCCTGGCTTTAACCTTCTTCCCGGTGATATTTCTTAGTGCTTCGGTGTAAAGCAGCTGTTTTGCCCGGTAGTCTTCCGCTTTCTTTTCTGCGTCTTCCCTGTCTGTTTTGTAGTCTACTATCTCATAAATACCATTTCGTTGCAGAAGCAGGTCAATGTAGTACTGTTTCCCGCCCACAAGAAGCGGATATTCTTTGCCGATCACCTGGGCGTTTTCAAGGTTGAATATTTTAAAGAACCTTGTTGCAAGGGAAATGGCATGGTCAGGGAATTCCAGGGCGTGGTGAAGTTGTTCACTGTTTTTCTTTAACCAGAGCTCCGGCTTGTTAAAGTCTATGAATTCCAGAATTGCATGAACTTCAGTTCCGATCTGCATCTGCTTTTCTTTCTCCGATTGAACCGGAGGCAGGTGATCGGGGTAGAACTGGTTGAAATCATCAGCTCTGCCGTGGTTAATCCGGGCAGATTTTTCCTGTCTGAAGGCATCGTGGTCAGGCGACTTGCAGGATACTGCTTCTTCTTCAAAAAAACCGGCAGCAGCAGACAGAGCATTGTTCAGGATGTTTGCAGGAGAGCCGGCTTTTGTTTTTTCCGGCAGAAAGATATCAAGTTTGACCCTGGGTCTGGTAACCGCCACATACAGAAGTCTGCGGTACTCTGCACGACTTCTTGCTTTTTCCCTTGCTGCCAGATCGTAAAAATTAGCAGTAAGTCCGCCAGCCATCTTGATACCTGCTGTTAACTCGCGGGCATTGGCCAGAACCGGGGGTGGGGTGTTTTTGAAAGAATTTCCCGGATTCACAAGTATTACATGCCGCCAGGCAAGACCCTTCGCCCGGTGAATGGTGGAAAGAGTTACTACGCCGCTGCGGGTCTCCGGCGGTGCTGAAGGTTCCTCAGAGCTCATGGGAGCTTCTCCTGTGAGTGTTTCAAGCAGAAGAGCATAGTCCGTGGTATTGTGCGCTGTTTCAAGAATGAATTTAAGGTTGCCAAGCCTTCTGGAAACCTGATACCCGCTTTCCCGTACAGCAGAGAGCAGGCAGGTATTCTGAAACAGGGTCTCTATGAATGGTCCAGGGGGCAGCAGGAGGCTGATCTTGCGGAGTTTATCAAGCAATTTCTCTGCAGCAATTATGGTATCCGGAGAAGATTTCAATCTGTACAGAGTAATGTCTCTGTCATTTATCCCGAAGAAAATAGATCTGAAGGTTCTGGTAAGAGCCATCTTGTCTGAAGGGCAGAGAACAGCTCGAAGAAGGTTTGCAGTATCTCGAACTTCACTTCTCTTATGAAAATCGCGGCTGGCTTCCACTTTGTATGGGATACCCTTTCTGTCCAGTGCCTGAACAAGAGAATCCAGGTGAGTTTTGGTTCTGAACAGGATGGCAGTTGAAGCAGGATCTTCAATCAGCTCTGTGATTCTGTCAGCTTCAATATCAGCCATTTCACTTGCAGACACATCCGGAAGGCGGAAAACTGTAACTGCTTCCCCGGCGGTTGCAT
>JAOZLN010000194.1 GCA_029934845.1 Candidatus Sabulitectum sp. | reverse complement strand
AGTCCGAGAACATGTACACCTGTGTTGCAGTTTCTCCCAGTGACAGCTCCGGTGAAACTATGCCCCATGCACCAGCCCTCCAGGAGTCTTTTACATATCCTCTCAATGTGCCGTAGCCTCCAAGACGGGTCACCATTGTGGGCAGCCAGTCTCCACTGATAATTCCCCCTGCCCTGGCTGATATTCCCATGCCGAACATGCCTTTAAAGGTTGTGTAGTTCATCATGGCTTCTGCTCTGGTAAGAAGATAGGTGGAATCAGGGCCTGCTGCACTGCCGGCCTCAGTGGAAACTTCACCGCTGAAACCCTCTCTGCCCTGTGTTGTGCTTGTTGTACAGTCTATTTTTATTCCTGCTGAACCATATCTGTAGCTTTCCTCCGGCTGGGCAGCGGGATAGCTCTGCCAGGTACCGGCGCCTCCTGAAACATCAATGGTTCCAAGGCTAAGAATAACCTGGCTTGACCACTCTCTGATAACACTGCCGCTGTCCGGTACCTGCTGTTCAATTTCAAGTTGAACCGAAAGCGGAGAACCCATTATCCACGGTTCTCTGTACATTCCTGCAGCGTCCACACCACCCCATTCAACTGCAGAAGCTGCCAGTTGCAGTCTGCGTCCTGTGCCGAAGATGCTGGTGAACACGATCTCTCCACCACCTGTGAAACCGCCGGAGCTTGAAAAATCAAGATCACCGGAGAACCAGCCCACCGGAGCCTCATTTACCGCAACCAGAAGAACAATGTTGCCGCCTGAGCCCAGTGCCACACTAACCGGTCCTGCTGATTCAATGAATGAATACCTCTGTAAAGCAGTAAGCCATTCCTGAACTGGTTCAGGGGTGTAGAGATCTTCCGGTTGAAGAGACAACTCTCTTAAAAGAATTGTACGGGTGGTTCTGACTGAATCGGGAAATCTGATCTGCTCCAGGCTGGCATGTCTGCCTGGAACAGTATTTATTACCAGAGTATCAGTTGCAGAGAAAAACATTGCAATTGCTGCGAAAGGATAACCTGTCTGTAGATACCATGCTAAAGCTTCATCTCTTATGCCTGCTATCTGCTCATCAGTAACTTCAACTGAATCCGGCAGGGGCGGAAAAGGAGGAGCGCCAGTAACGCTGATCACCGCAGATGCAGGCAACCTTGTTAAAGAATCCTGTGGTGCCACGGGCGGAAGCACGGCAAGCAGTGCCGCAGTTAGAAGAGTTATCATCAGAAGTTCACCGTACCCTCCAGGCCACCCCGCTGGGTCCACTGACTGTTTGCAGGCTTCCTGCCCCAGTAGAAAATGGTAACATTAAACCACCTGTTGATGTTCCTTCCAACGGATATCCGGGGCTCAAGTGTCCAGCCTCTTTCCCGACCGTCAAAGAACCAGGACGGAATTACTTCCTCACCGGGCATGTACCATGTGGTGAACCTGCCTGATGCTGTCCACCCGCCACCGTTCATTGAAACATGTGGCTCAAATCCCCAGTTGAAAACATTCAACCCTCCTTCTCTTTCTACTCTTCTCTCCCCTGAGACTCTTATACCCGTGTCCAGACCAAATTCTGTCATGGCGACAGGGTCTACGCTGCCTCCTGTTTCATCGGTCTCTCTGGTTCCATAGAGAGCCCTTCTCCGGAATGCTGTCATGGCAGTAATTTCTACCTCCAGCCACTCCCGGGGCTTGAGGATTGGAATGATCTCCAGTTTTCTAAAGGTTTCCCTTGTGTTCCCGGCACCGCTGTATTCTTCAATCTGGTCAAACCCCGAAACTCTCACTGTAAGCCGGGAAAGAGTGCTCTGATCCCATGTAAGATATGGTGCAAGCGAAGCATTCCAGCCTCCAGGCGAAGTAACATCAAATGCTCCGGCAAGGCTGTAGGTTTTAAGCTTGTTCCCGGCATCGGATGCAGCAAGTTTAAATGTACCGTCCATACCGGCTGAATTTGCTGAATCTGCCCAGGCAAATCCTCCGGCAAGGGAAGACTCAAGAACTCTTGATTCTCCCTGACCGGGCATATAGGTCTGACGATAGTCGCCTGAAGGGTCGGGATAGTACTCACCTGTTTCAGGGTCGTAACTGTAGTCTCCGTTTCCGCTGCCAACCCAGGTGTAAACGATATCCATCAGTTTCGAGAAGTAACCGCCAGCAGTGTACTGGCTGTAAACCCATACACCACCGGTTCTGCCGGAGTAGCCAGCTTTCACAGCGTCGGAGCTGGTTGAACCACCACCTTCAAACCATCCTGTGGAATGCTGTATGCTTCCGCTGGCATTCCATGACATTCCTGTGCCTGCAGTAGAGACCCCAAGCCTCAGGGTTCTATCCGGATGGGTTATCCCGTCTCTTCTGTCTATCTCACCCCCGGCTGTTGCCGTGGACAACCACCTGCCTGTTTCTGCGTGAACTCCAGCATCAGATGCTATCAACCCGCCGGACAGGCTGTCAGACCAGCTTTCTCCGGTGTATGATGAATTCATGAAAGGGGTCAGAGTGTTAAGTTGAACAGTAAATTCTGTGCCGATCTTCCCTCTGCGACCCCCTGTAAGCAGCGGGGTACCTGTTCTGGAAAGACCGTTAACAAAGATCGATGCCTGTAATGTCCCGTCAAATGGAGTGTAATCAATTCCTGCAACAGTTGAAGTACCCCCCTCTTCCAGAAATCTTTCTCCTGCCGTAAAAAGAAGCCTGTCCCCACCCAGGTCTCCAAGAATAAAGCTGTCTTTACCCTTCCAGCCCAGTGGCAATCCCCACTTTTCAAGATCAACATCTGAATCGATATCATCCGGAGAGTTGAAACCGTCTGAAACATGCCTGCCGCTAAGATTCAATACCGGTCCTGATTCCCATGGAGAGATCAGGACATCTCCGCCGGAAAGGGTGCCTTCCCGGGTAGTAGCATCTTTATTGAAAAGATTTCCCTGCCTCTGTGAGTAGTTGGTGAAAATGCTGTATTGAGTCATTCCCATTTCACCTGAGACAGTTGAGCCAATCAGGTCTATTGAGCTGGGAATTGATATGTATCTTCTGGCATAATGGGTTCCCTGATCTTCCCCTACCCACAGGTATCCTCCTGTTGGTGAATCATATATGTATTCTCCGGCACCTTCCGGCGGTCTTTGAAACTCTACGCTCCAGTCACCGGCAAGGAGACCTGCATAAATGTATCTGGAAAGGCTGTCCAGTGTATAGCTGCCGTTATTCTCCCCCACATAAGTGCCACCATCGATCCATGCATCAGATGGGATCTCACCTGCATTCCTCAGGGCTGTTTCAACTTCATCTGTCATAACAAATCCCAGGGGCACACCGGTGTTATCTCCCCTTGAAAAACCGGTAAATCCCACAGCAAGGTTTTCCAGTGGTGAAATCGTTGTTTCCAGTCTGGCCAGGTCTTTCCTGAACCCGTCGCCTTCCCGGTACCAGGAGATATCCACCCTCTGATCTCGTCTGATCAATCGTTTCGTAGTGAAGGTGATCAGGCCGGCTGCATAGTCAATTTCGTAGTCTGCTCCTGTGCCGCGCTGCACAGGTGCGCCATCAAGAAAAACCCGCTCACTGCCCGGGGTTACTCCGCCCTCGCCTGCAAAAGTGTATGGCCCCTGAAGCCCTTCTTCTGTTAGGAAAACCGCCTTCTGCCTTTCGCTGCCTGTGGTGCCGTATCCACCTGAAAGACTTAATGAACTGTAGTTGTTTAATCCAACGCTGAATCCACTTACTTCATTGCGCCATGGAACGGGCCCTGTGCTTTCCCAGTTAAGATCACCCATCTCGGCATTCCACGTGCTTCCATCTATTTTTATGTAAACCCTGTCCAGATCAGAAAGAGCTTCAGAGGAAGATGAACCCAGTGGCAGATCCCGGTCGGTTATTTTGCCATTGATGGTTATTCCAGGTGCAAGCATGCCTTCAATTGAAAGTTCAGTTCCCTGAGATATCCCTCCACCGGACCCCACAGACACTCCAAGTCTTTTAGAACCGGATATGTAAAGCCCCTCGGGAATAGGGTCGTAGCCAGCGTAAAAGGCAGGAAGTTCTAGAGCATCTCCCGCTTCAAGAAGCTGTATATCAAGCTTCACCACAACAGGAAGCGATATTTCCAGTGTATCGGCAGTTATTGAAACCGTATCTCCCGTCAAAGGTACAGGGTTCAGTAAAAGCCCCACAGACGGCCCCCGTGAAACAAGGGTTGCAGAAAGAGTATCACCACTGACAACTGCTGATATGGAACCTGGATCAAGCCATGGGCCTTCTGGAAGAGGCATGTATTCAACACCTGTGCTTACCAGTTTGATCGCATAACCCAGTAAAGACAGTATTACTGAAAAATGTATCATTCAAGAACCCTGGCAGTGGCATTGCCCCACAGAATTACAGTTTTCCCGTCAGGGGAAGCCGAGATATGCAGGTGGGGCAGATCTGTGAACAGGGTATCTTCGTCCAGGGTAAACAGCGTACCGTCAACCAGCAATAGAATTCCGTCGTGGGTGTAGCAGGCCGAACCGTGCTCTGCTATTCTTTCCGGGATCTCACCTGCTTCAATAAGAAAAACTCCTGAAGATCCACTGACGATTCCCTGGCCGGTTCTTCCACCGCAAAGCCTTGAATCTCTTCCTGCGCAGTTTCTGGCAATAACACCACCATCTGCTGAAACGATGTTACCGTGAATGTTATCAATGATCCATATGGTAAAACCGGAGAAAAGAACATCACCGGGGCTGGACACGGTTAGCTCCTCCAGCAGAATACCAGCCTGGTCAAACTTGCAGACTATCCCGGGGCTTGGAAAAGACAGTGCCCATCTGCCAGTGGAAGACACTGAGATCCCCGATGACAAACCGGCAATTCCGGTTTCAAACCGGTCTTGTTCCCCGTTCGAATTCAGTCGAATAACAGCAGGGTCTGAAACAGGAAGCAGCCAGACAGTGCCGGCTGCATCTATTTCAAGATCTGCAAGTTCGATATCCGGGAAATTGTAAGTCAGTAAAAGGGCACTAACGAACCACAGCAACACGGCCGGTTTCCGTTCTGGAGCCCTGCTGAAAACGATAGAAATAGATCCCTGATGCAAGCTCGGAAGCTCCTGTGTAAGTAATAACAGTTTCCCCTGAAGATGCAGAAAGAGTTACAGTTTCAATGTGAACAGCT
>JAOZLN010000193.1 GCA_029934845.1 Candidatus Sabulitectum sp. | reverse complement strand
ACCCTGTTTTTTCTGAGATCCGGGTTTATGCCGGATCACCCACCGGTTTTCTTCACCTGCTGGCCTCCATTTCACAAAACGACTGCACTGTTGTTTCTAATTCAAACGGGGACAGCATTACAGTAACCGCCTCCGGAGTATTCCAGGGCGGGATCTCGCAGATAACAGCTGGATACACTGTTTCAGATTCACTTCCGTTCCTCTTTTCAACAACGGATGTAAACGGAAATTCCACATCCTGGAGTATTTCAGATATTCAGGATGGCAGTATTGTCCCCGATATTTTTTCAATACCCGATATTGCAGGGTACAGTGTTATTGATGCTGGAACACTGTAAGAGTTGAGGGTAGTAAACCAGTGGCTTGCTATAGGCAAATACTGGAACCAATTAGGAGTTTTAATTGAAGTACCATGTAGTATCGTTGGGTTGCCCCAAGAACAAAGTTGATTCCGAGCGATTCGCCTGGGTAATGAACAGTGCCGGCTGGAAATACAGCGAAGAAGCTGATCGATCAGATATGATAATACTCAATACCTGCGCTTTCATAGCACCGGCTACGGAAGAATCACTTGATTACCTATCAGACATATTAAGATGGAAAAGCGCTGACCTGACCAGAAAGGTGGTTCTTGCCGGGTGTCTTCCTGGAAGGTACAGTGATGACGGAAGCGGAGGCTTAGAGGATATTGACCTTGTTATAGGTCCCGGAGACTGGAGGAAACTTTCCTCATGGCTCGGTGCGGTGTTCGATGGCCCTGCCGGGGTTATCGGCAGCGGAAGCTACAGGTATCTGAGAATTGCCAACGGTTGCAGCAACAATTGCGCATACTGCACCATTCCTGCCATCCGTGGAAAGTTTGTTCCGCAAAGAATGGATACCATTCTGAGAGAATCTGATCTTCTTGTTCAGCAGGGTGCCAAAGAGATAGGGCTTGTTGCCCAGGACAGTGGTAACTGGCTTCAGGACGGTACCGATCTGGCATCTCTTACTGAAACACTGGCAGCAAGACATCCTTCCATATGGTTTAGACTCTACTATCTGCATCCTCTTCATTTCCCTCACCGATTGATTGATATTTTCAGCAGATTCAGCAATGTAGTTCCTTACATTGATATGCCTGTTCAGCATGCCAGTGATTCAATTCTTAAACGCATGGGGCGGCGACACGGTGTTGAAACTATTGAAAAAATAATGGAAGAACTGGACAGATCGCCAGTTGAGATCGCCGTAAGGTATACTGTAATAACAGGCTATCCAGGTGAAACCGAGTCTGATTTTATTGCGTTAAGAAATTTTCTTGGCAGGTATGATTCCGGCAGACACATAGCAGCATTCAGCTGGTATCCGGAAGAGGGAACACTTGAGTATGCAAGGGCTGTAGAGAGGGGAGATGCTGTGGATGATTCTACAGCTTCCAGGCGGCTGGCATCTCTTTCGGCAGTTGGAGATTCCCTTTATGCCAATTGGGATCAGCGATTGCAGGGCAGAGAAATTCCAGTGCTTGTTGATGACATACATTCCGGACATACAGTGTGGGATGCTCCAGAGGTGGATGCTGTTGTAACATTTACAGAAGCAGTAACTCCCGGAACAATTGTGAAGGCAAGGGTTATTGAATCTTCAGGTGCTGTTCTTATGGCAGAGCTTGTTAACTAATGATATAATCAGGGTTGAAAGAATCGACTTACACCAATAGAGAAAGAACGGAACAAAAATGATGACAGTTTTCCTCCTCGGCCTTGTAATAACAGGATCGCCAACAAATCTGGATATGCTCGAGACGGTTGTTTTGAATGCACTTGAGCCTGTTGCGGAACAGGTATCAGCTAATGGTCTTGAATCCGTTTCCTTGAATATTCAAGGAGAACATGAAGGTGGTTGGCTTATTGAGCAGATCGCCACAGAAGCATTAAGTCGCGCAGGAGTTACAGTATACACAACCAGAAGTGAAGATGGTTGGATGCTGAATCTTAGACCGATGGAACTTGGCGTAACCTATGCCCAGACAAGAAGAAGCTGGTTACTGGGAGGAAAGCAGATCCCCAGGCTTGCCAGTTGTGAGATAGCTGCAACTCTTGTCGATTTCGATGGGAATGTGGTGCTTACTGCCCGCGAGGGTTCAGTAATCGAAAATGTGATTTCTGTTTCAGATGTTGTTGTTGCTGAAAGCTCAACGGAAAAGTGGGCCAACGGTGAAGTGTCAGACGAGGAAAGCGGGAACATACTTGAACCTCTCGTTGTTACGGGAGTTGTAACCGCACTTGTTTACCTTTTCTACTCCAGCAGGAATTAGGTTTCCTGTGCAGCATTATCTTTACCCGGCGTTTGTAATTTTTATTCTTTTTTCGTCAGGTTGCGGGGCTGGAAGCGCAGAGGAGGACATACTCGATCAGGCCGATGTTCTTTTCAGCGCAGGCAGATATTCCCAGGCTCTTTCTTTGTACGAAGATCTGGGTAATCAGGTTGACGAGTACGACTGGGAGCTGCAGTACAGACTTGCGGAAACTGCTGTTCTCGCAAGTCAGGCGGAAAGAAATCGTAACTACAGACAAAGGGCGAAAACCGCTCTGGACTTTCTTTCCCTTAATCCCGGTCAGTGCGATTCACTTTCAATAGGGCATTTATGGCGAAGGCTAGGGTGGGAAATGGTTCGAGACAACGACTCTCTTCAGGCTTACGATGCTTTTGGAAGAGCCATTGCTGTTGCACCTGACCTTAGTCAGGTCTTTGAGGAAGAATGGCTTCTCAGGGGCAGATATGCTTCTGTTCATCTGGCATCTGTGATAACAATCGATGATTCTTTGATCGGAACCATAGCAGAGGACAGCATTTTAAGGTATGCGGCAGAACTTCATATAGTAGAGCTGGACAGAATTCCACTTGTCAGAACTGATCTTAGAGGCGAAATGCTTTTTGCAAGAGCCGGTTTGCTTCAGTTCACAGAAGATCGTGAAGAGGATGAACTAGCTGTTCTAACCGAGCTTGATCGAATGAATCTTCTTGACTCATCCGGCAGACAGCAGCGAATGGAGATTCTTATTCTTCTGGCAGAACAGGATATATCTCAGGGAGATGTCGTAATGGCCAGGGAAAGACTTTTAGAGGTCTGGAATTCAAGTTTCACCGGCGTTAGAGTTCAGGCGGCACTTCAACTGGGCATAATGGCAGAGCTTTCAGGGAACCCTGTTGATGCACTTTCCTGGTACAATCGAGCATGTCAGGTCGCTCCGGGTTTAAGCTCATATGCGGCAATGGATGCTGCGGCACGAAGAGATTCACTAAGATATATTGCAACACCATAAATACAAGAGGTTGTCATGATTAAGTATGTAGTAATTGTAGTTCTATTGGTTTTCCTTGCTGGATGTGGTTCATTTCCTTCCACCACAGGCATGGACAGAGAACAGATCATTGAGCTTGCTGATCTGAATTTTCAGCAGGGCAAGTGGACCTCGGCATCGTTTCTTTACACAGAGCTAATGTTTCGTTACCCCGGGGATATGGAAACTGATCTTTTTCTTTACCGAAGTGGTATGGCCGACCGGAATCAGAAGCTCTGGGCCGATGCGGAATTCTTTTTCTACAGAGTTGTGAATGAGTTTCCCAGAGGAGCGTGGGCGGATGACGCTCAGTTTGCTCTTGCTGAAACGATGTGGATGCAAAGAAGAGATTACAGAAGAGACCAGACGCAGGTTATAAGAGCCCGCGAAGAGATCATCCGTTTTCTGGAGGTCTATTCAGCCTCACAGCTTATTCAATCAGCAGATGAGCTTTTTGTTCAGATTAACGATCACCTTGCTTTAAGAGCACTGTTCATAGGGAAATTCTACATACGCAGGCACGACACAGACGCAGCACTTCTTTATCTGAGGGATGCCATGGACAGTTACGGTGATACATCATGCCGTGGTGCTGTACTTATAGCAATGGGAGATCTTTACAGATCCATAGACAACCGGTATTCAGCCCAGACCTATTACAATCGCGCTATGGATACCTGTGACCTCACCCAGGACGAGGAAGAAGAAGCCATTCGAGGCCTTCGGGATACGCAGTGAAGCAGGGTTTTATTGGAGGAACCTTTGACCCGCCTCATCTGGGGCATCTGATGCTTGCTCAGGAAGCTCTTGAACAGTACTCACTGGAAAAGGTATTCTTCATTCCTTCCAGAAACCCTCCGCATAAGAATAATCGATTCGTTACAGACTTCAGTCATCGTTTGCACATGCTCGAGCTTGCAGTTGAAGATAACCAGCGTTTTCAGGTGGCGGATCTAGACTCCAGGGGCTTCCCTTCGTACACTGTGGATATGCTTGAGCGAGTTTCGTCAGTTGATTTTAAACCTTGTTTTATTATTGGAATGGACAGTCTTCAGGAAATACACACCTGGAAGCAACCAATGCGAGTTCTCGAACTTGCAGATGTTGTGGTTGGAACAAGACCCGGAACAGATCTTTCTTCCGTAAACCCGGATATAATGAAGAAAGTGACCCTTTTCGCCTTCCCGGGTATCTGGATATCGTCCTCCGATCTCAGGAAGCGTGTTCTTGAAGGCAGAAGCATTTCCTACCTTGTGCCGGAGAGTGTAGAATCTTATATAAGAAGCGGGGGGTTGTATGGGGCAGAAAAAGGCCATTGACACTATTCTTGAGGCTCTTGTTGATGAGCAGGTAAGCGATATTCACTTCAAAGTGGGGTCGCCGCCTATCATCAGGCAGTCCGGTGTTATCAGGCATGCAACAGGTTTTCCCAGTTTCACCAACCAGCATCTTATTCAAATTACAGGTGAAATTACAAATGAAACCCAGCGAGAACTTCTTAAAAGCGGTACCGAAGTAGATCTGGCATACAGCCTTGCAGGTAAGGCCCGATTCAGGGTTAACATTTTTAATCAGCGTGGAACGCCTGCAATGGTAATGCGTAAGATCCCTTTTAAAATCCCGAACCTGGGCAGTCTGGGTCTGCCTGATGTTGTTGAAAGAATATGTTCAGAGCCCAGAGGTCTTATTCTGGTAACAGGTGCAACCGGTAGTGGAAAGTCAACTACTCTGGCTGCAATGATCAACGAGATCAACGAGAACCGGGAATCTCATATTGTAACCATCGAAGACCCTATAGAATTTCTGCACCCTGATAAGA
>JAOZLN010000192.1 GCA_029934845.1 Candidatus Sabulitectum sp. | reverse complement strand
TGTGGGAGACATTGTATCGCCGGATCATGGACAATATCAAATCTTCTCTTGTGGGCAAAGCTAAATTCGGAGTTGGACTTACCCTCTCAAAATTCACAGAAAAGATTGGTATAAAGGGATTTAGAAGAAAGATTTTTGACCCTGTTCACGAGAAGTTTGGTGGGAGTCTGCGTCTTCTTATCTCTGGTGGTGCCGGAATAGATCCCAAGGCTATAGAAGGCCTGGAGAAACTTGGTTTCCTAATGCTGGAAGGATACGGACTGACAGAGACAGCTCCAATTCTTTCTGCTAACAGGAGCACAGCTAACAAATATGGCAGTGTAGGGCTTCTCCTGTCTGAAGTTGAAGGAAGAATCGACGAACCGGACGAGTCTGGTGTAGGTGAAATTATAGTCAGGGGACCAAACATAATGCTGGGCTACTACGGAAATCCGGAAGCAACAGCCGAGGTTCTTTCAGAAGACGGGTGGTTCCGAACAGGAGATTTCGGCTACTTCGACAGCGAAGGTTTTCTTTTTATTACCGGACGGAAGAAGAATGTCATTATCGCCAAGAATGGCAAGAATGTTTACCCTGAAGGAATTGAAACTGAGCTTAATCGGTTCCGACATATTAGGGAATGTATGGTATTCGGCAAAGTTTCAGAAGCAAAGGGTGAGGAGATCTGTGTGCTTCTTGTTCCCGATAGAGATCTGCTTATTGAGGAAGCCGAGAGACAGAACCGAAAGATAACTCAGGATGATGAGATACTGGCCATGAGAAAAGTAGTAAAAAACTATAACTCTGCTGCGGAAACCTACAAGAGAATTGCCAGTTTTATCATAAATCCCGTTGAACTACCCAAAACCACCACTAAGAAGATCAAAAGAAATATTGCACTGAAAGAGGCAGGAATGTCCCCGAGTGAGGTTTTCAGACCGTAATGGCCGGTCGCAGGGCTAACAGCGCCTACATGCTTGCCGGGCAGTTGTTCGGTAAGGCTGGGCTTTTCGTGTCGCTGATGATCTATTCAAGGCTGCTTGGCGACGGTTCTTTTGGAGAGTTACTTTTTGCTGTTTCAATAGGTTTGATCATCATATTTCTTAGTGATATGGGCGCAACAATGCTTATTACCAGAAGGATAGCAGCAGGAAACCTTGTTGACAGTATTCTTTCTTCGGCCCTTATACTTCGAACCGGACTTTCTGTTATTACCGTTTCTCTGGTATCTGTTGCAGGATGGGCAGCAGGCTATTCTACAAGCCAGCTTGTACTGATTCTTCTTGTCTCTACCGGTTTTATTCTTGACGGTTACTGTGAGACCTCTTTTGCTGTTTTCAGAGCCAGAGGAACCATGGTCTACGAGGCTGTCGCCAGGGCGATACACGGGGTTGTCGGTGTGGGGCTGGCAGTTTTTGCGTGGAAGACAGGTCAGGGAGCTGTTTTTGCAGGAGGAAGCTATGTGATCCGGGAAATCCCTGCGGTTGTCTTCGTTTATGCGGTGCTGTGGAAAAAAATGAAGTTTTCCATGAAATGGTCTGCGGAGGTATTTGAGTCTGTTCTTCCGCTTCTTAAGGCTGCAGTACCACTTGGACTGGTGGGAATGCTATTTGCTGCAGGCGAGCGGTTGGATAGTGTGTTCATCAAAGCGGAACTGGGTGACGAGGCAATTGCTGCATATCAGCAGTGTGTCAGGATACTTGAAGCTCTGATTCTTATTGTAACCCCCACTCTGCTTCCCGGTGCGCTTTTTGCTGCATTGTGTGAGGCTGCTCAGCAGAGCTGGGGAAAAGCCAGAAGACGAATTGCCTGGATGACAGAACTATTTCTTGTTATCGCAATGGTTCTGGTTATTCCGCTCTGGGCTGCGGAGCAGCACATTCTCAGAGTTGTCTGGGGAAGCGATTTTCTTCGTGGAGTGTCTCCAGTTGAATTGCAGTATGCATACAGATTAGTTCTTCTGACTCTTCCTGTTGCCTACATATTCCACATGTTTATGGCGATAATGATATCGGTGGAAAGGCAGAGGAAAGCGGTGCCTGTTGTTGCCATTGCACTGGTTGTTGAGATCGTTCTGTTCCTTACTCTGATTCCTTCCATGGGCATTGTTGGAGCTGCAGTGGCACACATGGTACTGTTGATGTCTGTTGCGGTTATGCTCTCCTGGGATCTGCACCGGAAATACGGACCAACCGGTTTCACAAGAGGAGCCAGACGACCACTTCTTGCTTCGCTTCCTTCATTTGCAATTCTTGCTCTGAAACCGTTTGACAATACTGTAAATGCAGCCATTTCACTGGCTGCATTTGTTGCTGTCTGGCTGTTTTCAGGCGGGAAAGACATTCTTCCCGGCAGGGGAAGATCATCTAAGGAAGAAACTTCCTGATCTTCATTGCAAACTTCCTGAATGATTCATTTCTGGTCTTGAAATTATAGACACTTTTCTTCTTTATGTCTTTAAGGATCGACCTGTCGCATCCAAGTTCCTCTATGAAATCATCGAATCCTGGAGGTGGTTCGGTGGGTTCCCGTTCTTCAACAATTCGAAGTGCTTCTTCTCTGTCAATAACTCCTGCCCTGGTCATGTTGGCATAGAGATATTCGTATTTACCGAAACCGGTCCGTTCTTTGAACAGGTAGCTGGAATGAGGGGTGCCAAGGCAATCATATCGTACGCTGGACATGTTCTTTCCGAAATCAAGTTCTTTGTTCAGGGTCTCGTAGATGTTTGGTAGATCCCAGGGTATGTAGTTTGGAAGATTTATCTGCTTCACGCCGAACATCCGTTTCCATGAGGGGAAGAGAAAGTCCCACTTTAACTCTTTCATGTCAAACTCGGACTTCATGATGTCTTTGAAGCAAACCCTGTCCATGTATGAAGTCTCCGGTGGCGGCGACTCAAGTATGTCTGAAAAACCAGCAGCTATCAGTCTGATCCCCTGGGAATCTGCAGCTCTGAAAATTGCTGTGGGCATAAGAACCACACAGGCAGCACAGAACTCACCTGTTGCTTCCAGTGCTCTTTTGTAGACCCTGTTCAGAAGTTTTCTGTCCGGAGAATAAGTAATAAGGTCTACGCCCAGTCGAGCCGCTGCTTTTTTTACAAAAGCAAGAGCATTCGGGTCGAGAAAACCGTTATCGAAATTGTAAGCGAGACATCTCATGTTGTACTTGTTTTTCATCATCCAGAGGGTGTAGGTACTGTCTTTGCCGCCACTGAAAGGCACCATTATATCGTATTTCTTCCCTTTGCCCCTGTATCGCTTTAGAATTTTCTCAAGTTTCTTTTCTCTTGCTTTCCAGTCAATATCAGCATATTTTGCATCAAATTCGCGACAAACCCTGCATTCTCCTTTTTCATCAAAATCAATGTTCGGGTAGTTTGAGGGAAGAATGCATCTGGTGCATCTGGTTATTTTGTCTGCCATTCTCAACCTTTCAACGGTATGGGTATTATGTACTAGAATAGTACAGAATCCCTTATTCTGCAACACTCGTCCAACTTATTGGATTGCAACAAAATATAGAAACATTAGCTTCCTGTGTTTAACTGCGAACATAATACCATTCTATCAGAATGCATAGTGAGCTGATGAATTTTCTTAACACGATCTTGATTTTTCTGTGACAAAGGAGGAACAATAAACTATCTTCCATGTTCCGTGAAAGGGGAATCGATTTGAAAGTTGCTCTGGTTTATCCAAGATTCAAATGGTTTGAGTACAATGGTCTTTCCGAGCCTCTGGGCGTTATGCATCTTGTTAGTGCGCTCAGGGAGGCAGGGCATGAACCGGTGTATATGGACTATTCTTTCTGTGAAGAAATAACTGACCTGGATCATCTTGTTCAGGGTGCCGGTATTGTTGCGGTGGCTATATCTGCTGCTGCAAAGCTTGAGAGGGCATCTTTCGTAACAGCACATCTTAAAACAGTTGTTCCCAATGCTCTTTTTCTGGTAGGGGGAGCATATCCCAGTATTTTCGCAGGAAAATCTATAGAGGGTACTGCAGCAGACCTGGCCATGCTTGGGGAAGCAGAAGAGGCAATAGTCGAGCTTGCCGACGCTGTTGCGAAGGGTGAAGATTTTAAGAACATCAGGAATCTTGCTTATCAGCTTCCGGATGGTTCATTCAAAGAAAATCCAAGAAGACCTGTTCCGGAAGTTCTTGATGATATATCATTCCCGGCTCGTGATGTGGTCGACTACGATTCCTACATTGCAGAAGGTATGTCGGAGTATGGAATGGTAACCACCAGGGGATGTCCATTCAAGTGTATCTACTGCAAACCAAGCACTGATCTGATCTACGGAGGCGGCATAAGGTACCGGTCTGCAACTAATGTTGTTGAAGAGATAATAGAACTGACCGTGCTGAGAAAGACTTCCTGTCTCAGGATATTTTTCAAGGATGATACTATTACTATGCATCCTGTCAGCTGGTTTGAAACATTCAGGGATCAGTTGAAAAAGGCTGAAATTGACCTTGAATGGCACTGCAACAGCAGGGTTGATACTGTAGATCGTGATAAGATCAGAGTGATGAAGGAAAGCGGCTGTCATGTGATATCTTTTGGAGTAGAGAGTGGAAGTCAAAGAATTCTTGATTTTTACAAGAAGGAAACAACACCGGAACAGGCAGTGGAAGCTTTTACATGGTGTCACGAGTTTAAAGTTGAAGCCACTGCCAACCTGATGATCGGCTTTCCATTGGAAACAGATGATGACTTGAGACTTACATACGAGCTTCTTAAGAAATTGAAACCCGATGATATTATCGTTTACTTTTCAACAGCCATACCAGGCAGGTATATACACGACTGGGCAGTAGAGAACGATTACCTGGCCAGCGATACCAACCCTGAACTCCTCGATCCTGCTCGGAACAGGGCTCACGAGGTTATGAACATGCGTCTTCCACACATGAGAGTTGAAGATGTTGTTTCGTGGAAACACCGTATCGAGAGATATCGCAGCTGGAGGAAAGTAACGAGCTTCAGTAATATTAGCCGCTGGACAGGTGAGCTGCTTTCAGAACCAGGGAAAGCCATGGGAAAAGCCGGCCGTGTTTTACGGGGCTTTAAAGGTCAGGGCGACTAACCTCCACTTCCAGTATTAATCAAAATGTTGTATACTCGTTTACAGTGGGCTACTATATGTTCTATTGTTAT
>JAOZLN010000191.1:222-5169 GCA_029934845.1 Candidatus Sabulitectum sp. | reverse complement strand
TATTTATTGAGTGGATCAACTGCGATGATGTGGTGGCTCTTAATCCTTTTGTGAGAGCAGCCCTTGCTCATTACTACTTCTGCATTATCCATCCGTTCTGGGATGGCAATGGAAGAACTGCCAGGTTGCTCGAGACAATTATTCTGGAAACATCAAATGTTAAGTATGTCCCCCGCGAGTTAAGCAATTACTACTACAAGCATGTTGACGAATACTATATTGCATTCTCGCAATCAATTAAGCTCAAGAGGGATCCTACATCTTTTCTAGCGTTTTCTCTCACAGGTGCGATTTCAGGCTTAACTGGGATAAAAAACTCAATTATCAGATTCATTAGAGTTCTCGCTCTAAAAGATTTCTACTCTCATCTGAGAAAGAATAAGAAGTTAACAAGAAGGCAGTACGGACTATTGTCGATTCTCCTTGACAGCCCGACTGTTTTCACTATGAAAGACTTAAACACAAAACTTCTATTTTCTGCGTTGTACCTTAGAGTAAGCACCCAAACTGCAAGACGAGACCTAAAGAAGTTGACTGAAGCCGGATACTTAACAGCAAATGATGAAGGCCAATACTCACTCAACAGGCATGTTCTAGGATGACATAGGCTTTTCCAGATACTCAGTGATGGATCAGTGTTCGGGACCCCGTAGTGCTTTTAGAACTCAGGACTCACGCGAGATGCTCTCAGGGGAAAAACAATAAATACAGGCAATTCAAACACTTTGCCGGATTTACCTAAACCAACTTCTGCGCAATCAGGTTAAATCGTGAGTTTCAGTTCCAGGGCATTCTTCATCATCGTAAAGTGACTATCGAGCGTATAATTTAGCATAAAAGAAAACCTCTGATAAGAAGGCCTGATTATCTGGGAACAGGCTCCCGGTACGAATAATGTCTCATGTCTCTGACCCACAAGGAAGCAAAAACACGGGACATATTTTGAATCAATTTACCAGTGTGAACTTCGCAGTGTCAGTTCCGGTCGGGCTTGAAGCTCTTAACAGATAAACTCCGCTTGCAGCGTTTTCTGAAGTCCAGTTGATGCTGTGAGATCCGGGAAGGAATTCGGCATCCACAACAGTATTTACAAGCCTTCCCGTAAGGGTGTAAACAGAGAGATTCACCCTGCATTCACCTTCGGTTGAGAGGATGACCTGCAAACTGCCGGATACGGGATTGGAGATACATGATATTGTAAGAGGATTAGATGAGTATCCTGAATATCCTTCTTCTATGGACTGGGTTGTTTCAGCAATATCAAGAACTATTCCCTCGATCAGGTTCATGCTGTAGGGCATTCCAGAGAGGGGAAACTGATACCAGCCGTTGTAACTTCCGCCCCAGCCGAAGTTGATGTGATAAAATTCATCAGTATTGTATCCGTCCACTACAACGTTGTGACCGTACGTAGAGGCTGAATCTATTATGGCAAGGTGTGCGGGAAGGGCATCCATCATGTTTCCTGAAAGTCGTTCGTAAAGGCTGTCAGATGTGGAGTACAGCAGTTCGCTCTCGGTGAAAGCAAACCTCTGATAGGCGTTGTAGGCCTGCATGACCCCAAAAGTTCCGGAGCCGGCTGCTGTATAAACCTGCTTGCAGGCAGCGCCACTGGCGTAAACAATAACAGCTTTGTCGGAATTGGTAATGGGGATTCCATTTGCGTAATGACTGTCAAGAGTGTCCAGGTATACATTAAGCTCCGGCCATGAGGGGAAATCGTGGGCAACATAATCATCATCAATCCAGTAGTATTCATGGTAGTTGTGATAGTAGTCGTCATCGTCGTTAAACCGTGTACTATTGGTGATTTCATGAAAGTTAAGAATCATGGCCATGGCAACTGCCGGGCATCCGGCGACGCTTCGGGCTCCGGCAATAAGATCCATAGGACAGTATTTATTGAATGGAGAGCCCTGGGTCCAGTTCTCTTCCAGCCAGCCTTCTGTAGGAGTTGAGCCCTGGGGAGGCCACTGCTCCAGCAGAGTTGTCGGAAGCAGTCCATTGATATTTTCTTCCCACTGGATATTGTTCATGGCTTTGTGTTCAAGAGGAATCAGACTCAGAGTGTTTAGTCTCAACTCCAGATCACTCTTTACGATATCAAGAAGTATACTGCTCTCTTCTCCCGCATTTCGGCAGTTGCTCGTGTATGAATAGGCTATGACAGGGGGAAGATTATCATCTGCAGATGTGATTATGTATCCGCAGGGCAGAAGTTCAAAGACATATGCCAAAGGGGCGGCGGAGTTATCATTCACGATAGAGAAGCAGTTGCCGACTGTTCTTGAGCTCACCTGTTCGTCTCGTGCCAGTCTGTATACAGCAACAGATTCCGCATCAGACATAGTTACCGGCGAAGCAAGAAGGGCTGTGGTGATGGTGGTCATCAAAAGAAAGAGTCTCACTGTAGATCTCCTTAATTCTGTTTGGTCTGCTGGAGCATATGATAGCGTGCGCGAGGAAGATACAAGTTATCCAGATTTCATGCAAACAAGACAAATCGGCCCCGTTTGATTTCTGCTGTGTTTCATGCAGTGGGTTATCAGCATGAATGCAGGATTCTTCCTGTTATTGGGTTTAGATTGGTATTTTCTTATGTGTCAGAGTTGGTGGTTTCTTATTAATGGATGCTGTAAAGAGAGTGTTTTCTTTCTTCAAACACACAGAGAGATTGCTTCCGCGTACTTGTACGAGATCAACTCTGCCTTTCCGGTCTCTATCCATCCCTTCTCGCTATGGGAAAAGTCCTTGATCTCCGTCGAGTTCATCCCGTTAAAGAATTCCTCTATTGTTTCCAGGGTTGCTAATTCCAACTCAGACAAAGATTCAATATTCGTGGTAGATAATGTTACATGCTTTTCACCAGCATAATTACCGGGAAAAAGAACTTCTTCAGTCTCAATAATAGAAAGGTCCTCTTCCATCACGGCAAGAAGTTTTTTGTAATCATTGGGGACCTGGCCAAATGGTAAAGCAGCATATTGAGAACCTGTGATGGATACCTGGTTATTTTGGTAATGAAAGAAATCCGCATAGAAAAGCAGTTTGTTAAGTTTTGTTTTAAGAACACCACCCTTTGAACAAAAGAACTCAACAACACCAAAATATTTTTCAAGGTCGAATCTTTGAAAACCATTGGTAATACCAGGTTGAGCTATAGAAAGAGCACTATCCAATTTATAAAGAAAGTTGTTTCTCTCACCTCGCTCAGACAAAAGAATACTTCTCAGTCTTTCCCGCTTCTCTTCAGTAAGTGCACTCGGGGAAAGTTCAATTAGCTTTAAAAGACCAGCTGGCGTTTTTGCTTCCTGAAGCTCCCTGTCATGACTCAGGTTTTGAAGTGCGCCATTTTCATATCTGCTCAGCGTTACGGCTCCCCAGCCTAGAAGAGCTGTCAACTCTTTCTGAGTGAGTTCGTACTTATGCCTGAATTTCTTTATTTGAAGGGGGAAAAGCATGGATTTCTTTTTCCGATACATATCATACGCTTCAGCCAGAGAGTCGTGATCGGAATTTGATGTGTCAAATTCCTCACCACAGTTGGGGCAACGGAAGTAGTGCGCATCTACCTGAAAGTCTTCACCTCTAACCCTAATACTCTCTTTACACCTGATCTCAGTTAGTTCAAGATCCTTTTCACAAATCGGACAAAATTCGATTTTCATACTTACCCTCTACCTAACGGAAAACTCAAGGGATACTCTGCTTGGTGGAAAGAAAGACAAAACGCCTTCTTTCCAGCCTTAC
This sequence comes from Candidatus Sabulitectum sp., assembly GCA_029934845.1. Classification (GTDB taxonomy): domain Bacteria; phylum Fermentibacterota; class Fermentibacteria; order Fermentibacterales; family JCC-6; genus Sabulitectum. The sequence continues at coordinate 1,419 of JAOZLN010000191.1, read as the reverse complement.
TAATCAAAACTTTCAGTTTGATATAAATTTCCTTAGAATCTTCCAATACTCCAAAAACCCAGAGCTCTCCCGAATGCCCGTCTTTATCCTTCAATGGACCACTCACATAATTCCTGAATGACAATCCAAGAACAATTTCATCGCGTATTGTCGTTGTAATTCCCAAGTCGACGAGTGCATCTCTATTCTTGCTCCGTCTTGCATACAAAATTCCGCAATCACTGCCAGCAGCCTCCTTAAATTCTTTGAGAAACAACTGCACAAGCAATTTCCTGGAACTCATTTCTTCCCCAAACTTATCATATGATAAGTTACGTGTCAACCACTGCTGGTAAAATTGCTGTTACCACTTGATTAATCCATGCATACACTTTCCTGTAGTTTTGGCACGGCAGACGCTGACGAGCCCCCACTGCTGTCAAGAGCAATTTGCCCAGCTCCATTGAGCGCCGCTGGAAAAACATCCTCCTGTTGAATATCAGGAAGGTCTCTCTAATTGTCATGCAGTAAAGGCCACTTCAGAACAGCAACCCGCTCGGATGATACTCCAGACATGCATTCGCAATTTCGCTGTTGCCATGAAACGACTTGTTTTAAAAGTTTGTCATCGGGCAGAGGACTTTGTGAGTATCCTACCTCATTACAATGATCCGGTAAGAACTATCCAGTGAATTTGTATTTACTTTTAACAGATACACTCCCTGAGAGAATTGAGAGGTCTGCCAGCTGAATATATGCTCTCCTTCAGGAAGATTTCCATCAAAAAGTGTTTCAACAAGCCTGCCGTCCAAGCTGAAAACCTGCACGGAACAGTCAGAAGATTCTGTTTGGATTAAAGCAGCATACGCAACACTTTTAACCGGATTGGGGAATACCCGGCAATCTAATGTTGGAATTTCCAGAGATTCTTCCTCCGCAACATCCTGGCTTGTGCTGTACTTAATAGTAGCGTACCCTCTGTATATAGCCACGCCATCTTCGCTACCACCGGTTACATACACATTACCTGCAGCGTCTACGTCAATAGCAGTGGCAAAATCCCAGGTGCCGGGAGTTTCAGGATTGTATCGAATACGCCATTCTTCCTCACCGAAGGAGAGGTACTTTATCGTGCAGTAGTCAATATGAGTGCCATTACCAACGCTGGTACCGGTAACATATACATTTCCATAAATATCTAAAGAAAGATCAGTAGCA
>JAOZLN010000191.1:0-212 GCA_029934845.1 Candidatus Sabulitectum sp. | reverse complement strand
ACCCATTGTAACGAGCTACCCATTGCTCAACACCTGAAGAATTGTACTTGACCGTTGCATAATCACTAGCAGTGCCATTGCCGGAACTGCGCCCGGTTACATAAACATTCCCGAAATCATCCAAAGCCAGAGCTGAAGGATAATCATCATGACTGTATGGTCCATTGTAACAGCTAACCCATTGCTCAACACCGGATGCATCATACTTTACT
>JAOZLN010000190.1 GCA_029934845.1 Candidatus Sabulitectum sp. | reverse complement strand
GAGATGACTATCAGGAGTTAAAATGGTAAGCCCTATATACATACTTATACTGTCGCTGGCTGTTGGATTCCTGCTGTCGATTCTTGATAAGGGCGGAAGAAAACTGTCGCTTACAGCGTTTTACGGAGTTCTTACCTTCAATGTTGCAGTAATGGCAGACTGGCTATACAGGCTGGTTTTCCTTCACGTACCTGCACTGATGATCAATACTGCTGGTTACAACGCTCCGATCTCCATCAACCTGGAGCTGGGCGTAACGGAAGCATTTGTGTTGTTGCTGGCAAACCTTACAGGTTTGATGGCTGCGGTTTACCTGCTTAAGAGATTTAAAGAGGGCCGGGTTTCCTCGCTGATCCTTTATCTGGTTCTTATCATGGGGGTGAACGGCCTTGTGATGACCAGGGATCTTTTCAACATGTTTGTATTTCTGGAGATCCTTTCAATCTCTACATTTGCTCTTACAGCCATAACAAAGACCTCAAAAACACTCTCTGCCGGGTTCAAATACATGATAGCCGGAGGAGTTGCATCAACATTCTTTCTTTTGGGGGTAGTTTTTGTTTACTACTTCACAGGAAGTTTGAATCTGGAATTTCTTAAGGCCGGCCAGTTTGTGAACACCGGGCTGATCGCTTTGTTCATGCTTTCAGTTTCGGTATTTATCGAGCTGAAGCCGTTCCCTGCAAATGGCTGGGCTCTTGATGTTTATCAGTCAGTTGACTCGGGTATCGTGTCGGTGATAGCGGTTGTTAATTCAGCAGCAATAGGGTTTGTTTTCTATAAGATAATGCCGCTGCTGCCACAGAATTTCCTTACTGTTTTCGGTATTGCAGGTGTTGTCACATTCTTCTTTTCCAACATGATGGGCCTGAAGCAGGAGAATGCGAAGAGACTGCTTGGATATTCTTCAATAGGTCAGATGGGCCTTTTGCTGGCCACACTGGTTTTCACTGCGAATGTTCCAGCGAACATCAGGTACCTGATAATCGGCGGGTTGTTTCTTAATCACCTGATATCCAAAGCAGGTCTTTTCTGGCTGGCGGGAATAGTTAAGCAGGATAAGATCAAGAACTGGGGTGTTCTTCGGAACAACAAACCTCTTCTGGTTTTGTTCGGGCTGTTTATTTTTGCCCTTTCGGGTCTTCCTCCTTTTGCAGGTTTCTGGGCAAAGTGGGAGTTTGTAAAAGTACTTGTAGACGCAAAGATGTTTTTTGTATTGACCTCTGTTCTGGTTGGATCTCTTTTTGAGTTGGTCTTCCTGTTCAGATGGTTCACCTCTGTGGTGAAAGACACAGATAATGCAAATGAACCACTGGTTTCTACAGAGAAAAGCAAGGCAGCTCCTGTGGTTGTATTCGGCCTTCTGGCAGTGATCACTTCCTTTGGAATAATGAGATTCTTCTATCAGTTCCACTGGATACAGGTTCTGCCAGTACTTGCGGTTCTGGTAATTACTCTTATAGATTTCCTGCCTTCAAAGCTGAAGGGATTCCTTTCTCTGGCTGCAGTGGCAGGGTACGCAAGTTACCTGTATCCGCTTCTAGAGACCAACCTCCAGCTTTTCTTCGGAGTGATATTCATAGCAGGCAGCGCTGTTAACCTTATCAGTACACTGAACAGGAAGAATCAGAGCAAAGGCTTTTACGGCTTTCTGCTCATGATGATATTCTCCTTTGGAAATCTACTGATCGCATCAACATATCTGGAGTTTTTCCTGAGCTGGGAATTCATGACCATATCATCTTTCCTTCTTATTCTGAGAGGGCAGAAGGCACAAAGGGCTTCTCTGATGTACATGATCTTCTCAACAGCAGGAGCTTACCTGATAATGGTGGGGTTCAGTTTTGCACCGGCACTGACATCGGCATCTGCTCTGATACAGTCAATTGCAGAAGTGAATCTGCCCTTGATCTCAATAATTGTACTGGCCATAGGGTTTATGATTAAATCCGGTTCACTGGGAGTACATATCTGGCTGCCGGAGGCCCATGCTGAAGCAGAATCGGATGTTTCATCCTTCATTTCGGCAATACTGCTGAAGGCCGGTGTATTTGGATTGCTGATGGTTGCAATTTCTTATGTGAGCCACGCACCATCCTTTGATGTGTTCTACTGGATCGGCTGGATCGGTGTGCTTACCGCTCTTGTGGGAGCCTTCATGGCCTCCTTCCAGGAAGATGCAAAAAGACTGCTGGCGTATTCCAGCATGAGTCAGGTTGGTTACGTAGTAGCTGCCCTTGCTCTGATAACCCACCTGGGCTGGGTAACAGCGATGTATCTTGCTTTCAATCACATGATGTTCAAGTCTGCGCTGTTCATTGCAATTGCAGGTATTTACTACCGTACTCACACAAGAACAATGTACAAAATGGGTGGTCTGATATCGAAGATGCCATGGACATATATGACGGTTCTTATAGCGATAATCGCGGTTTCCGGTGTACCGCCTCTGTCGGGATTCGGCGGAAAATGGCTCACCTACACTGCATTTATCACAAAAGGATGGTACCTGCAGGCAGGAGTTCTTTTCTTCGCCTCCGGTGTGAGTTTCCTTTATCTGTATCGTTTGATCCATACCATTTTCCTTGGCCAGTTGAAGTATGAACATCAGAACATCAAGGAAGCCCCGGTGTGGTTCATCATACCACAGTACATTTTTATGGGGGGGATCATGGCGATATCCATGTTCCCGAATCTGATAATTAAGCCTCTTAATTCCATTGCCATGCGTTTCTTTGATTCGTCAATACAGATCGATGGATTGACCATCATAAGTGACCTGGGTTACTGGAATGGAAATATGGTAATGTATGTGACAATGGGTTTGTTTGCAGTACCATTCATTCTGCTTATGCTTGTAAAAGGCAAAACTCAGAAGGTAAAGCAATTCAACATTGTCTATGCTGCAGAAAGACCGGAATCCCCTCAGACAACCCATGTTGCCCACAATATGTACGCACACTACAGGAAAGCACTTGGCAGGTTAACTCTGCCAAGAATTCAGAACTTCTGGAATGGTGTTGCTGAATGGGCTCATACCTTCGGTGGTTTCTTCCGCCGGGTGTATACCGGCAATGGTCAGACATATGTTCTGCATATCATAATGTATATTGTTGTGATATATGTTGTTATGGGGGTACAATAATGAGTATATGGACACAAGTTTTATACGCTGCTATTTCAGTGATCGTTGCCACTGTGTATGGCCTGACACTGGGTGGAATAGTCCGGAAGCTGTATGCCAGGGTTCATGGCAGATTTGGCCCCCCGGTATGGCAGCCCTTTCTTGACATCATTCAGACAAGCAGCAGAAGGGTATCGGTGTCACACGGCAACATGTTCCTTCTGGGGCCGGTTTTCCGTCTTGCAGGTGGGTTGGGAACATATCTGTTCATTCCAGTAATTTACGGTTCCGCTGTGTTCTCAAATTTTTCCATGACCGGCGATCTTCTTCTTGTGATGTACTTCGTCTTCTTCGGTCAATTGGGAATGGCTCTTGGAGCCGGTCAGGGCGGTCACCCTTACTCACCACTGGGAATTGCCCGTGGTCTTGCCCAGATGTCTGCTTTTGAAGTACCGTTCTCTCTTGCTGTTATTGCAGTTGCAATTCAGTACAGCTCACTGAACATCACTACAATTGTTGCAGCACAGCAGGGCAGCTTCCTTAACTGGACACTTTTCACAAACCCGCTGGCTGTGATCGCTGCAATGATCTCTATGCTGGGAATGAACATGCATTCCCCGTTCAGCATAGTTCTTGCGCCGCAGGAGATCCCGATTGGGCCACCAATTGAGATGAACAGTGGCTTCCTTAGTATTCTGCAGACAAACAGAGGTCTGTTCGCCGCGGCTAAACTGGTTCTTTTCATGAACTTGTTCTTCGGCGGAGCCACCAATCTTCTTGAAATGATTGCGAAGACTTTCTTCATCTACATGTTCTCGGTGTTTGTAGGGGCGGCTTATCCACGGTTCAGGCCTGAGCAGTCTTTCAGATTCTTCCTGAAATGGCCAGCCATAATAGGTGTACTGTCCATTTTCTACATAGCGTATCTTGGGGGGGCATTGTGAAAAAGAAACACATAGATGAAATAGAGAACCAGATGAAACTGGCCAATGACTCGCTTCCAGAGAGGGAATGCAGCCTTTTTGCAGATGCTCGCCCAACAAGGGTTGATCCATTCAACAAATACTACGAGGGCTTTTTGAACTGGGCCAGATCCCGTTCTTTGTGGATGCTTGCGTTCGGTACAGGCTGCGGTGCTACCGAACTGAGACCTCTGATGACCTCCAGATTTGATATGGCCAGGTTCGGTATTTTCCCAAGGCCCACACCCAGACAGGCTTCAGTTTTTGTTGTAGGCGGCTACGCCTCAATAAAAACAATCAAGAGAATCATCCGCAGTTACGAGCAGATGCAGGGTCCGAAGTATGTAATCGCACTTGGAAGCTGCACCATCAATGGCGGAATGTACTTTGATAGCTACAACACCATTAACAGGCTTGATTACTACATCCCGGTGGATGTTTACATCGCAGGCTGCATGCCTCGTCCGGAGGCACTTATCGCAGGCTTCAGCAGATTGAAGGAAAAGATAATAGCAGGCGAGTGTGAGGGAATGAATGAGTATGCAGAGAAGTTTGACTGGTTCAAGAAGAATCAGAAGCAGATCATCAAAGACTGGAATATGCCGGACTACAACTGGTAACAACAGGAGTAAAAATGGAGCAACTGATAAAAAAAATAAAGGGAATGGTCCATCTCAGAGCATACAGGAAACAGAGAGATGATCTTCATTTTATAACAGTGGATAAACCACAGCTGGAGATGATCCTTGTTCATTTGAAGAACAACGAAGGATTTACCCATCTGGCATTCCTGCAGGCTGTGGATCTTATAGAGGACGGTAAGTTTCAGCTTACGTACATGCTCTATAATTATGACACAAGTGTTAATCTCGGAGTCAATGTTCTTATAGACAGAGACAGTGCCGAGATGAATTCCATTCACAAGTTATGGGCTCACGGGTGGCAGTATCAAAGGGAACTGCACGAGCTGTACGGCATTGATTTCCCAGGCTCTCCAGGGGTTCATGAATCATTCGTTCTTGAAGGCTGGGAGGAAATGCCTCCCATGAGAAGGGATTTTGATACACTGGAGTACTCTGAAAAGACCTTCTATCAGCGTCCGGGAAGATCAACGAA
>JAOZLN010000021.1:2071-16027 GCA_029934845.1 Candidatus Sabulitectum sp. | reverse complement strand
TCTCCTGTATTTCGGTGAAGGTTCTCTGGCCGAGCCGCTGTTGCTGTGTCAGATAATTGAAGATTGACAATTCTTGAATGTTTCTTATTATACCGACATCTCAATTGAAGGATCTGTCAAATGACAAACAACAGCAAGCAGGATTCCACCATGGCGAATCTTGCCAGAGCAATGAGTCATACTCTTCGTGTTCAAATACTTCAAGAGCTGGTCATGGGCTCATGTATTGTTTCCGAGCTTATGGATAGGCTTGCAGTAGAGGCTTCGTTGTTGTCAAAGCATCTGGCAGTACTTCGCGAAGCGGGTCTGATTGAATGTGAGACGGAATGGCGTTGTCGGAGATATAATCTTCGAATGCCTGAAGCGGTGGCAGCGGTGCTGAAAGCGTTAGACGAAGCATCGCATGGGAGTGAAAAATGAGTTTGATCGTAATTAGGGAAATAGCTGAGTTTGACAGTATTGTGGAAAAAAATGAAGAGACGGTTATCGCAGGTTTCTTCGGTGAATTTTCATCGGTGTCCAGGGCGACTGAAGAAGCTTTCAGAAAATTTGCTTCAGGCAACAAAGATCAGCCGATCTTGTTTGTTGATGTGGGTGTGTTAAAGGGAATTCACAAACGCTATGGTGTATCAAGTGTTCCAACTGTGATCTCTATAGCAGATGGGAAAGTGGTTCAGAAAATAGTAGGCAGGCAGGATGAGGACTACTATTACAACGCTTTTCAGAGTCACGATGCAGTTCTTAACACGGCAGGGGAGAAAAAGCCGGGGTTTCCTTCAGTTACAGTGTGGGTCGGTGATTCATGCGTATGGTGCACAAGAGTAAAAACTTATCTGCGAAAGAACCGGGTTCCTTTCAGGGAGGTAAATGTTTCTCGTGATCCTTCGGGAGCATCTGCTCTTCAGGCTAGAACCGGGCAGGTAGGGGTTCCCCAGCTTAGCATCGGTGGTCGCTACATTGTAGGTTTTGACAAAGTAAGAATAGACGAATATCTGGGTTTAAAACCCGGGAATGGAGCGTAAACATGAAAGATATTAAAGTACAGCCGCTGCAGGATTATGTTATGCTGGAGGCGGTTGCAGTTGAAGATGTAACAAAGGGTGGAATCTTTATTCCAGATACAGCAAAGAAGAAGCCCGCAGAGGGAATAATTGTAGCAAAGTCGGCTGATGCTTCAGATGAAGTCTCGCTTGGAGACAGGGTTATCTACAAGGAGTACAGTGGAACCCAGATCAAACTGGAAGGGGATACATACCTCCTGGTACCATCTGGCGACCTGCTTGCAAAATATGTGGAAGCTGACGAAATACCAGAATAAGTAAATTTATTCCGGTGGGCACAGTCCCACCGGAATTCCCATATCTCTGTCTTTGTTTCAGCCCGTCACTTTTGTATCATTAGTTGTACAAAGAAGGGGGAAACATGGAAATCACACGAGAGCTTATCGAGAAACTTCCAAAGACTGATCTGCATCTTCATCTGGATGGATCTATACGAATTGAAACCCTGATCGAACTTGCAAAAGATGGTGGCGTGGAGTTGCCCTCATACACAGTAGAGGGTTTGAAGAAAACAGTTTTCAAGGATAATTACAGGGATCTTGATGATTATCTGAAAGGGTTCGGCTATACCTGTGCTGTGATGCGCACAAAAGAAAATATCGAGCGTATAGCCTACGAACTTGCAGTAGACAATCAAAACGAGGGTGTCAGGTATATCGAGGTAAGATATGCACCGCAGCTTCATGCAGGCGGAGAGATGACCCTGTCAGACACTATTGAAGCGGTCAACAACGGTCTTTCACAGGCAAAACGTGAGTTCAACAGTTGTGAAGCGGTTGCTTCCGGTTCGGAGCCACCATTTGAATATGGAATAATCACCTGTGCCATGCGTTACTTCAATAGGCATTTCTCAGATTATTTCAGTGATATCATTTCAGTACATTCATATTCAGACGAGGATAAGATCTTCGGTCTGGCCTCTCTTGAAATGGTTGGAGCAGCTGTTCAGGCCAGAAGAGAAATGGGGCTGCCCGTTGTTGGCGTTGACCTCGCCGGCCCGGAAAAAGGAAATCCCCCAATTCACCACAGAGAAGCGTATATGCTTGCACAGAGGAATTTCCTGAACAAAACGGTGCATGCAGGAGAGGCATATGGTCCGGAAAGCATTTTTCAGGCCATAACTGAGCTGGGAGCAGGTCGAATTGGCCACGGAACTTCCCTCTTTAAGCCACAGACAATCAGCGATACATCCATCCTGGACAGAAACAGGTATGTGAATGATCTGGTGCAATTCATTGCAAATCGAAGAATAACCCTCGAGGTCTGTCTGACTTCAAACATGCAGACCGACCCGAAACTGCTGAAACTGGAGGATCATCCTTTCAAACGGATGCTTGAGAACAAGCTGTCATGCTCCATCTGTACAGACAACCGGACAGTATCGCACACCACGGTAACAGATGAGGTATTTAAAGCAGTACAGGCATTCAACCTGTCACTGAACGATATCAAAACACTAATGGTGTATGGTTTCAAGCGAAGTTTCTTCCCGCACGCTTACAGAAAGAAGAGAGAGTATGTGAGGCAGTGTATGGATTACTTTGAGAAGGTTGTTTCGGAATCAGTATGACCAGTATTGAATTGATACAGATTCTGATTCTACTGGAATTCTTTACAGCACAGGGATGGAGATAAGTAAATGACAGGATCAGCATTTATTAAGGAGCCAAGATTTTTAGTGATGTCAGTTCTGCTTGCATTAGTATCCCCCTCAGCGTATGGTGATGTTCCGGAGAACAATGTCTCTATTCTTGTTTCCGAATTCAATGATCCGGATCAGCTTTCTTTACCGGCTGCGAATATTGTCAGGGGTTGGCTAGAGCAGGAATTCCGAAGAATCGATTACATTGATGTGGACATATTAAGTCACTTTGTACCCTACGGAGAGAACGGATATATCCAGGCAGTTGAATCAGCTCGAGCGGAAGGCGGGGATATTGTTCTTCTGGGTTCCTGTCTTGATGATGGAGATATGATATCTGTCGCGGTAACATCTGTTGTTTCTTCGGATTGTAACGACGAGTACTCCATGATTGATATGTTCTTTGACGGGGAAAACAGTCTGACAGCCTTTGAAATGACAATGGGTTCCGCGGCTCCGGATCGATTTAAATATTTCGCTAATATTATTCTGGCGGACTGGATGCTCAAAATGAACAGACTTGAGGAGGCTGATCAGTTCCTGGGTCAGGCACTGCTTCACACAGAGGATGCTCCCCTGGAGCATCTCTACGTTGCTTTTTGTGTTCATGGGGATCTGAAGCAGACATTTGGTCTTGATCATGAAGCAATGCAGATCTACTCCAGTGCACTGGCTATTTTCCCGGATGATGTATTCCTTCTTAGATGCAGAGCCGCGTCATACGATGCTGTTGGTGATCTGGACGCAGCTATTAGTGATCTGTTCAAAGCTTATGAGCAGGAACCTGATAACTCTTCCCTGAATGCTCAGCTTGGAGCTCAACTGAAGCAGGCGGAAAGATATACCGAGAGTATGCAATATCTTGGCCGTTCTATTGAGCAGGACCCTTCTAACGCAATGTCTTTCCGTGATTATGCCAGAGCCCACTATGGGCTGGGTAATTACGTACCGGCTCTTGAGGCCATCGATTGTGCAATAGAAATGGAACCAGAGAATCCACAGGGTCATTCCATGCGCGGTTTCATACTTTACGAGATGAACAGGCCAGCGGAAGCAATGGAAAGTTTTGGGGCTGCTATAGAGAGGGAAACTGACCCTGCTGTGCTTCCCTGGATAGTTATTGGAAGAGGGATCTGTCATGTAGCTTTGGGAGATTACCAGCTTGCCCTTGACGACATGAATACTACCCTTGAGTACAGTCCTTCATTTTATGTAGCGTATTACTACAAGGGTATTGCAAATCTGGAACTTGGTAATACAGATTCTGCTCAGGAGAATTTGACAGAGTTCCTCAGGCACCCTCTGGTTCTCTCTCCGGTTGATCCCTGGACAAAGGAGGGATTGCATGAGGACGCAGAGGAATTGCTCAGGAATATGTGACACGGTTTCATGGATAGAACAGGACATGGATAAATGAAAATTACCCGGGAGCTTATAGCAAAATTGCCGAAGACTGATCTTCATGTACATCTTGGAGGTTCAATTCGTCTGGAGACTTTGATCGATCTGGCTGTGAAGGACGGAGTAAAGCTTCCCTCGTACACTGTTCAGGGTTTAAAGCAGACCGTATTCAAGGAGTCATACAACAGTCTGGAGGATTACCTGAAGTGTTTTGTCTACCCTGGTGCTGTTATGCAGAAGAAAAAGAATCTTACCCGTATTGCCTATGAGCTTGCAGTTGATAATCAGAACGAGGGCGTAAGATATCTGGAGGCCAGATTTGCCCCACAGCGTTACGCCAGTGGAGAAATGACGTTACCTGAGGTGCTGGAGGCAGTGAACAACGGGCTTTCCGTGGCCAGAAATGAATTCAACAGTCGTGAAGCGATAGTTTCCGGTGAAGAGCCTCCCTTTGATTACGGCATTATTGCCTGCGCAATGCGTTTCTTCACAAAGGGATCATCTGAATATTTTCGGGATATCTGCTCTGCGCATGCCAATTCCGGCAAAGATAGAATTTTCGGTTTAGCTTCGTATGAGCTAGCAGGAGCAATCGTTAAAGCCAGGCGGGAAAGTGGGATCCCCGTGGTGGCAATAGACATCGCAGGTCGTGAGAAAGGATATCCTCCTATCCATCACCGGGATGCCTACATGCTGGCTCACAGGAATTTCATCAGCAAAACCGTGCATGCCGGCGAGGCTTACGGTCCGGAGAGTATTTTTCAGGCAATCACAGAGCTTGGTGCAGACAGAATAGGTCACGGTACATCACTGTTCAATACCAAGTCGATCAGTGACCCATCCATTCCAGACAGACAGAGATACATCGATGATCTGGTAAGATTTATCGCTGACCGCAGGGTGACCATCGAGGTGTGCTTATCCTCCAATATGCAGACTGCTCCGGAACTTCATCATCTGGAAGATCATCCCTTCAAAAAGATGATGGACAACAGACTTTCGTGCACGATCTGTACAGACAACAGAACTGTATCCAACACCACAGTAACAGATGAGCTTTTCAAGGCAGTCAGTGTATTCGATCTTTCCGCAGAACAACTGAAGAACCTGGTGGCATACGGTTTTAAACGAAGCTTCTTTCCCCACTCTTACAGGGAAAAGAGAACTTATGTTAAGCGTTGTCTTGACTATTTTGAGAAAGTCATGGCAGACTGACTCTTACTGCTCCCAGGAAAAGCCTGTGGTACTCTATCTCTCTGTTGTCAGAGGTCTCAAGACGAATTGTACTGATCAAGTTGTTGTATTCTTCCGGGATGGGAAACACAAGCCAGTAGTGACCTGATTCGGTGAATGCAGGTTCCCAGGTTTCCCATAAAGCAGAGATTTCTGAAGTTTTCAGTTTTGAACCTGCCCAGCGGCAGAATGTGTCAACTACATGTTCAGGAAGTGTAATCCCTTGAAAAGGGTATTCATTCGGGACGAATTCATCTTCCTTAAGAGCCACCTGAACAATTCCATAAGGAGTAAACGCCAGGGCATCATCAACAGGTACTCCGGCAAAAACAGGGGTTCCATCTGAATCCCAGTGGAAGAATATCTTCCCGAAGCTGGGAGGTACTGTACACTCGTAGTAGAGGAAGTTCTCTGTGATGCCTGAGTTTTCATTGAAAAGAGAAAGAGATGGCACATTTCTCCACGATTCTACAGCCCACAAGAATGGCCCGTCATACACATACGTATATTCATCGATTCCCTGAACGGTGGAAATTTGCCATTCAGAAAATTCACATTCCAGGGTGTCCGGTTCCGGATATACCATTGTGATGGTCTCACCGGTTTTCACTTCTACTCTGAATGTTCCTTCAAAAGGCTCGCCATGAAACCAGACAACAGGAGCTTTCGCACACAGATCGTCATTCATGAACATCACAGATTCGTCCCAGGGGTTTCCACAGATAATGGGTCCGATGTTTTCTTCAAAAACAACAACACCCCACTCATGAACAAAATTCACTGCTGTGCTCTCGTCATGATAAATTGCTGTATCAACAAGCATCGCAATAATGGGAATCATTGTTTCTCCGTTTCATTTTCATTCTGCAGTTCCATCAACCAGGCAGGGTAAACTGATTAATCCTGGATTCTCAGTTCGACTGCCCCAAGGAAAAATCTCTCATACTCCACATTGCGTTCTTCCTGGAAGCTCAGTCTGATCGTACTTATCTGATTGTAGTACTCTTCAGGTATTGGAAACACCAGCCAGTATGTGCCTTCTTCAGAGAATACAGGCTTCCAGGTTTCCCATAATGCTGTGATCTCAGAAGGCTCCAGTCGACGATCTGCCCAGCTGTAAAATGTATCCGGTACAATCTGAGGGTCTATTTCCCCTCCCAGCGGAAAGTCAGTGGGGAAGAATTCATCCTGATGGATAGTAACCGGGATTGCCCCGTACGGCGTGAAGAATAGAGCATCCTTAATTACAGCTCCTGTAAATACCGGATTTCCACTTTGACTCCAGTCAAAGAAGTTTGCTGTAAACTCGTAGCCTACAGTACATTCATAGTAGAGGAAACCTTCTGTAACTCCGCTGCTCTCCTGATAGAGGGGGATTGACTGAACATTCCTCCAGTAGTCTATCGCCCATCCGAAGGGGCCTTCATAGAAATTGGACGGCACAGGACCCTGCCCTGTGGAAATATCCCACTCCACCACACCCGGATCAGTTCTGTCTGGAACGGGGTATGTGAATGTGATGCTCTGGTCACCGGCGAAAACTGCAAATGTGGCATTTAAGAATGGGTCACCGTGTATCCATACAACAGGAGCACGTACTTCACCCAGCTCAGGTTCATAATCCGGGTATAATTCCAAATTTTTCCACATACCACCGCACTTTTGTATGCTGGTTTCTTCAAAAACAACAACTCCCCACTCATGGACAGAATTCCAGTCTTCCGGGGCATCCGAAGCAATGCCCGCGCCGATCAGTATCAGTACGAAGATCATTGGTAACATTCTTCCTCCTCTGGCGATGGCTTCAGTTATTCAGTTTGACTGCTCCAAGAAAAAGTCTGTCGTATACAATAAGGCGGGATTCCGGTGTTTCAAGCTTGATAGTGCTTATTGAACTGTAGTACTGTTCGGGTATGGGAAATACCAGCCAGAAAGAGTCTTCTTCAGTGAAAACAGGTTCCCAGGTTTCCCAGAGTGCACTTATCTCTGCAGTTTCCAGGTTAGATCTACCCCATGCCGAGAATGTATCCAGTATTGTGTTCGTATCTATCCCGTTAAGCATTGGTAAAGTAAGTGGAGTGAATTCAGCAGTTGGTACTGAAACCGAGAAGACGCCACCGGGAGTGAAGTACAGAGCCTCTTGAATTTCTGTTCCCGGGAAAACCGGGTTGCCGTTTGCGCTCCACTGGAAGAAATTGTCTGTAAACCCCGGATGCACCTCGCACTCATAGTAAAGAAAGTTCTCTGTGATTCCCGTGTAATCCTGATAAAGGGATAGAGATTGTACCTCTCTCCACGAGTCCATTGCCCACCAGAAGGGGCCATCGTAGATATTCACAGTCTCCTCCTGCTCCAGTGGTGTTTCCTCAATGCTCCCCACTACAACAACACTGGAGGAATAAGCTAGAATGTCCCATTCTGCCAGACCCAGTGCAGCTCTGTCCGGGGCGGGATAGGTAAGGGTGATGTTCTGTTCACCGGTTGTTACTGTGAAAGTACCGTTTTCAAAAGGCTCTCCGTATATCCAGACAACCGGAGCTTCTGCGCATGCTTCAACTAATACATAATCCGGGTAGAGGTTGATGTTCTGCCATGTCTCACCACACATCAGCGGTGAATTCTCTTCGAAAACAACAATACCCCATTCGTGTACTTCATTCTGAACATCGTTCTGAACATATCCGGTGATAGACGAGAAAAGCAGCCAACTGATAAGGAACATGATTTCTCCCTTCGTTTTCTATTACTACTAAGGGAGTTGCCTAATTATTCCACAAGCTTCCCAATGGGATAAGTATAACCGTTTTCCATAGCATTACCTGAATCAACATGAGCACGCAGGTACTGTCCGCAATTGCTTCCTATGCGGTTCTCCTCCTGTTCACCTATGCTGAGAATTACATCGTAGCCTGCATTCTTTATTTCTTCAACCAGATCATTCCGCAGATCAGTGGAAGCTGGGTCGATGTGTGAAACAAGGTTGTTCTCCTGTGCTCTGTAAGTAGGGTTAAGAGGTGTGATCTTGATCAGGAAAAAATCCGGATTGAAATGCTTAAGAAGCACCTGAGGATCCAGCGGTGAGCCTTTTGCAAGGGCGAAGTTCAAAGTTACTTTCCTGTCCCCGGGGGAATAGAAAGCTCTGCCGTAACTGCCTATCTCTTCCATGCTCCAGGTATTTACAGGAATGATCACTCTTCGCAGGACAGGGTCAGTTGTGTGCAGAGAGAACTGAAGTTGAAAATTACCACCGGAGTACAGATCGTTTTTGACTTCCAGCAGATTTCTGAAAAAGGTGTCAGTTTCATTTGGAGCCACCGTGGAAATAGAAGGCATGAATCCCGGAGCATCAATTCTGTCAGGAAGATCTTTCAGCACATCTATTACCGACAGATTAAGAGCAGGTTCACCCATCCTTGCGAATTGAACTTTAAACTGAGCGGAGGGAACTTCCATGTCTGGAAAACGCCTGCGGATCATCATTTCAATCTGATCAGTTATCTGCCCGGCTGAAAGCTTACCGTGGTATTCCGCTCCGGCATCACACATGGAGCAGCCCACCGGGCAGCCGAACAGGGTTGAAACCAGCATGACCCACTTCTTTTCCAGAGGCAATGGCGGTTGCAATGATTCAGCACATTCAACCTGAAGACCGTTCTCGAATTCAACTATGTAGACCCTGGCAAGATCATCTCTGCCGCTGGAAGCAATAACCTTCATTAAACAATCCCCACATCTTTCAGATACCTGGCAACTTTCATGGCAGCTTCAACACCGTTACCAACTGCAATTGCCGTCTGGCGGTAAATACCGTTGCTGCAGTCTCCGCACATATGAAAAGAACCGTCCGCAGGTGGCGAAGATAACAGATTAGTTGAAATGAAATCCACTCTTGGTGTTCTTCCTGCTGCGACAACGATAATATCTTCTGAAAAAGAATTTTTCGGGAGACTTGCAGGAAAGAGAGTTATGCCGGGAATCAACAGAACTTTTCTCATCAGGTGTGGGACAACTTTTGAGAAGTCGCCTCTTGCATAAACACTCACAGTGCAGCTCATATTCAGTCTCAGACTTATTGCGTAATCAAGAGCGGCATCGCCACCGCCGATAACCGCTGCGGATTTTCCGGAACAGTTATGTAAATCCTTGATTTTGTAGTGAACCCGGTTTTCTTCTACTCCGGGAACGATTATTTTTTTGGGCTTTGTTCCGGAAGCAATGATCACAGATTGTGTTCTGATGTCTCCACAGTCCGAGTGAATCTCGTACAGGTTGTCTTCTCCGAAAACCCTGGTAACCTCACCGAACATGAGCATGGATGGCAGCTCAAACTTATTGATAAGTTCTTTTCCGGATAATCCTTCAGGAACTCCAGGGTAGTTGATCACAGAGTATGCATTAAGAAGTAATCCACCTGGCTGGTCACACTCGTACACAAGTGGATCTATTCCGTACAGCTTCAACTGATTTGCCGCAGCAAGACCTGCCGGACCGGCACCGATAATTACAACATTCTCAGCGTCCATATAAACTCCGAACACTTGCAAGTATGGCAGAAACACTCACAGGATCAGCAAAACCGTAAGCCAGGTTTACAGTGGTAGCACGGTGAAGTTCCAAATTCATGGTCGCTGTACCATCAACAGGCATAAAAACTCTGTAGCCTCTGACAAAGGCAGACCTTGCAGTGGTCTCGCAGCAGAGGTTAGTCATCAAACCTGTGATCACTACTGTGGTAACTCCCAGTTCCTCCAGCAGATCACCAAGACCTGTACGGTAGAAGGCATCGTATTGAGTTTTTTCAATTACCGGGGAATTCGAAATGTCAAATCCATTGTGAATTTCACTAAGAGGGTTCTCTGGTGTTATTACATCTCTCCACCACCGGCCCATCATGGCCGCATCCGCTGCAGTGTTCAGGTGTCTGGTATAGATCACAGGAAGAGCCTGCTCTTCAAAGCTGTGAACAAGACCCTGAATAACCGGGATCAAAGCGGGAGAAGATGGCACAAAAGCATGGGAGCCAGGAGAGATAAAGAAGTCCTGCATATCAAGCACAAGCAGAGCAAGCCCCGGTATGTCAATATCTTTAATGTCATCATGGCACAAGCCAGAAAGGTCAATGGAATCCAGATAGCTTTCTTTATGCAATTCCGTCTCCGATTCAATGCAGGCTGCATCATAAACACTCACCAAATATACTCTGCAGTAGGCAGAGAGTTCGATTCGACAGAACCGATTGGAGGGAATCAATTGTATTGAAAAGAGTTAGAGTATTGATTATTTTGCAATAGAGCCAAGTAATACATGCTTGTTCATTCGATTATGATTGGGGATTTCGTGCGATGGCTCAAAAAATATTGGGAGATCTGCGGGGTTATCCTGGTGATGCCTACTGTGTAAACAAGAAAAGGGTTATTTTTGACAAGTCGATCAGATCATGCCAGGCAGCAAATGCGGAGGGAAGTTTGCAGGTAATGAAGATGAACATGAGGAATACAACAAGATATCTGTTGCCTTTGTTCTACATCGCTTTATCTCAATTGAACTCCTGTTCTGGCGATTCACCAGGTGTTATCTCTGAATCGGATCAGAACATCACTTTACGGCTTATCGATACACTTGGAGTTGATATTGGTGAAGAGAACTATGTCTTTGGCAACATAGTAGATGCAGTTTTCTTACCTGATGGTAGAATTGTTTTGCTGGATGTACTGCTGAACAGAATTTCAATCTTCAGTTCAAATGGTGAATTTGTTTCAAGTTTCGGAACAGAGGGGAGTGGGCCGGGGGAATTTTCTGAACCAGTCTCAATTGCAGTTCTCAGTAACGATGTTCTTGCGGTGTGTGATAATATGCATCGAAAAGTAGTTTTCTTTGATTCGCTGCATTGCTACTTGTGGGAGATGACAGGATTCGATCCACTACCACCCTCTTACATTGAGAATGGTGTCCTCGACTCTTTTATCGGCCTGCAGTCTCACTACTACATTGAATCTGGAGTATTGAACTTTGGAGTAAGACTTGGCTTATGGTCTCAAACAGTAGAGCCCGATGTAGTATACGCTGCCTTCTATACCGTCCCGATAAACAATACTGTAGAACTGTATTCGGTCCACTTTTGTACTGATTCGCAAGGAAGAGTATACACTGCTCCAACATCATATGAAGAATATTCTATAACCTGTTACAGTTCAGAGGGAGACACCCTGTTTCATATAGCAGAGCCATACAATAAAACTGAAAAAACACAAGAAGAAATTGAGTATGAGCACATGTGTTATCGATATGATACACCGGGCTTTGATTCAGATGATAGAAGATCTATTGCATCCAGATGGGAACCGGATCCATATCGGTTGGCGATTGAAAACATCAGCACAGATCACGCCGATAGGATCTGGGTTCAGACAGGGCGTAGCGAATGTAATTCTCCTAATTTCAGAGTGTATGATTCTAATGGGAATAGGGTTGCATCTGTTGAGACTGAGCTTCCTATAGAATCCTTAAACTGGAGTTTTGTATTCGGTCGGGAAAGAGTTCTTGCATTTGATACAAACCCCAGTGACTATTCGAAAGTGTATATACTGGAAATAGCTGATTGAGAGAGTCGTCCCCTGCTAATTCACTTTAGACAGCTTCTTAGGCATTCACCGAAGATGCTCAGCATCTGCTCCATATCTGATCTTCCGGTAACAAGAGGTGGCCACAGGTATATAACCGGCCCAAGCGGTCTGATTATAAGCCCCATTCCAAGAGCCATCACTGCCATTTCAGCAGCGGTACTGCTTCCTCCGGCTTCTTCAGTGATCTCAAGAGAACTCATGCAGCCAAGAGTTGCTGTTCTGTGAACTCCGGGTATTTCGGCGAATTCCAGGAAGGCTGTTTCAAGCAGAGAAGCAGGCAGCCTGCTCTGATCAACCACATTTTCCTTTTCAAACACCTCGAGTGCAGCAATAGCCGCAGCCGCAGCCAGAGGGTTACCGGAGAATGTGTGACCGTGGTAGAAGGTTCTGTCATGCTCAGCAGTAGAGCGGAAAGAATCAAATACTTCAGAGGTTGTGAGCACTGCACTCATTGGCAGGTATCCACCGGTAAGAGATTTCCCTACAACCATCAGATCTGGCTGTATTCCTGCAAGATCAGAGGCAAACATTTTGCCTGTTCGACCAAAGCCAACGGCAATCTCGTCCAGTATAAGCAGTACATCCAGTTCAGTACAAAGCTTACGGAGCCTGGTTACGTACTCGGTCGGGTAAATACGAATACCAGCTGCACCCTGGCAGACAGGTTCAATTATTACAGCAGCTGTTGTCCCAGCCTTTTTACGAAGAAGCTCTTCCATTTCACTGAAACACTGAAGCGAACAGTTATCCGAGAATGGGCAATGGAAGCAGTGGGGTGCAGGTGCCTGTACCGACCTGTTCACAACATGCTCAATCGGCTTGTGGAATCGTTCTAGAAACCCAAGCCCGACCGTTCCGAAAGTATCTCCGTGATAAGCCCCGGAAAGAGAGATGATGTTTTTCTTTTCAGCTCTGCCAAGATTCCACCAGTACTGAATAGCGATCCGCAGTGCTGCTTCAACGCCGCTTGCCCCGTCAGAGGCATAATAAACACGTTTCAAATTGCCTGGAGACACATCAGTCAGCTTTTCAGACAGCTCAATCACCCCAGTGTGTGACATTCCACCGGTAATGCTGTGCTGCAACCTAACTGCTTGCTGTACAACAGAGTTTACAATATGAGGGTGACTGTGGCCAAGGTTAACGCACCACCACGAACTTATGCCGTCAAGGTATTCTCTACCTGTAACATCCTTTAGTCTGACACCGCTGGCGCTGTGAATAACAGGGAAGTCTGTCCGGCTGAATTTGTCAATATTTGTGTATGGATGCCAAAGGTGTTCAAGATCAGTTACCCGGTAGTTCATCGGAGAGAATTCCTTTCAATTTTTCACAGATGGAAACAAAAGACCGGTGGGGAAAAGAGTCGGATGAGAATGGGATCTTGCCCAGTATCTTAACTCCACCGTATTCCCTGATCGCCTTGATGTTGCTGGAACTTATCAGGCTTGAAGGGGGAGTTGTATGATTGACAATGACACCTGCAACCTCAAGCCCTGCAGTCCGTAAGGCTGAGAGAGAAAGCAGTGTGTGGTTTATTGTTCCCAGCTTGTTGGAAGAAACCAGAACAACAGGCCATCCAAGTTCAACCATCAGGTCAAGCATCGTTTTCCCGTTGCCCAGAGGAACAAGAATTCCACCTGCACCCTCTGCAACCACACAATCAAAACCAGATTGAAGATCGTGCAGACCAGACACCATCCCGGAAAGAGAGATCGAAGTGTCAGCAAGCTCGGCAGCCAGATGAGGAGAGCATGCAGGAGCAAAGCGAAGGGGGCAGAGTTTCTGCAAAACAGAGTCGGGGAATGACAGCGAAGCAGTTCTTAAAGAGAACTCAAGGTCTTCGGCAATATCGTTAACGCAACCTGTCTGTACGGGCTTTGCAGGCACAGTATTAATTCCACTATTTACAAAACCGCTTACAATTCCAGCAGTTACAACCGTTTTGCCGGCATCGGTATCTGTTCCAGTGATGAACAATGATCTCACAAGTTCA
>JAOZLN010000021.1:0-2061 GCA_029934845.1 Candidatus Sabulitectum sp. | reverse complement strand
TTTCCCTCCAGACGCAACTACAAAATGTACTTTGTAAGTTGCCGGAACTGCTCCCGAATCATCACCGTAATTACAGCTGTAGTAATTTAAGGCTTTTCTAAGAACCCCCGGTGAAACAACGGATGCCTTCCGGTGACCTGAGAGAGATGCACCGATACCTCGAACTGCCCGTAAACTTTCAACGGGTGATTTGTAGAATACTGTAAAATCACAGGAGAATGAGTTTTCGATACTGAATCCCGCTTGCTGAAACAAGCCATCCCATTCAGCTCCTGATGTGTAGTTAAGAGAATTCCAGGTTCCCTCGGTTTCAACAAAGCTTTGTTCCAGCTCACCAAGCATGCCTCTTACCGGAATGGCATGAACAGTGAAACCTTCGGGATTAAGCAAAGAAGAAAGTCGATTTATAAATGAGGCAGGATCACGAAGCCACTGCAGTGCACAACTGGAAAGAACAAGATCGTATCTTGAATCAAGGTCTATTTTCTCAAAATCAAGCACATTGTGCAACACCAGCTCTGAAGAAGGGATTTTACCCCGGCAGAATCTTACCATTTCAGCAGCCCCGTCAGTGAATTCCTTGTACGCCCTGGGAAACAGCGAATTCAACCCTGCGGAAAGAATCCCTGTTCCACAACCCAGTTCAAGCAGGCTATCAGGTTTTAACCTGCTTACAACATCAAGAAGTTTTGATGCGATCAGTCTTTGGTGTTCAGCGTATGTGTCATATGAACCGGCTGCATTAGAGAATTGTGACAGCACAATCTCTGTTTCAGGGATCAATACGCTCTGCAATCTTCTCCTCCTAAACAAAGTATTAATTCTTCTCAATTTCTCTCCGGTTGCAACCGGAGAAGAAACTAAACCTGTTGAAAAGAGCATTCAATATTCCGGGAAAATGAACCCTGAAAAGTAAATTGTCAACCATCGTATGCTAATTGGTTTACAATCCTTTCAGCCTTTCAAGTTTGGTGGCATATCTGTTCGATAAGTCTCCACTATGGGGCAAACTGTTTTATGCATGCCCAGTCCGGTGAACTGGTGTGAGGATAATAACCGAATACCCACGTACCTGGTTTCGACATCGAATGTTGCATCGATCAGATTCGCCAGTGAAATACGAACTACTGTTAACACTTCCCTGAACATGTGAATCCTGTTCCAAACACTATCATCAGGAGAGTTAGTATGCAAAATGACAGTGAATGTATTGATAGGTAACTTCCTAAGGCTGGCTGGTAATTCTGATGGAAACATCGCTTGTATTTAGTATGATTGATTCTCAGGGATCAATACGTTCTGCAAGTTCTTTCACCGCCTCTGTAATGATCTCAGGGTGTGTGATCGGCAGCAGATGATTACCACCGGGTGCAGGATCCGAGCATGCAAGTATACCCTTGATGACAATTGACTTTCTTATGCTTGCTGTCGTGGCCTCTCCCTGGAAGTCGCTTGACAATTATCTTACTTAAAATGATTATTGCATTGTAGGAGGAGAATCATGTACAGCATGTTATCGCTCTTGATTCTGTTGCTTTTAGCATATGCGTTATCCGCAGATTCATTAACCCAGACAGACTGGTCCGGCGGAGGCGGTGTGCATGGCCCGGTGAACTCCTGGGACAGCACTTTCTATCAATCCACTTCGATGAATTTCAATGCCATTGGTGTTCTGCAGTCTGGAATCCTGCCGGAACTGATTGAACACATTCCTGATATAAACACAGGAGCCGGCATGAAACATGTTTTGTGGGGAGACATTGACCTTGACGGTGACATTGACCTGCTTGAAGTTACCGCAGGCGATAGCATTTTCTGGCATGAGCATCCATCTGTTCCCGGTGAGTGGCCGTCCCACTTCTCTGCATCTCCAGGAAGTGTGATATCCGTTGACCTTATTGAATTTGATTCAGGTACGCCAGCATGGGTAGTTGACTACAACTACAACGGAACTGCGATTGTAGCCTTGTATTACCTGTCAGGCGGCTACGTCATCGGTTCACTTGGAGACGCTGACTACATTACTGGTGTTACATCAGGGGATATCGATGGGGATGGCTC
>JAOZLN010000189.1 GCA_029934845.1 Candidatus Sabulitectum sp. | reverse complement strand
GTGATTGATTCCGGGCACAGGTCTGTGTCCGAATACTCGCATCCCGTCGGGTTGTCACCACTCTCTGTGTAACACTTTCAGAAAATTGACCCCCCGCTGTGATGCAAGCAGAAGCTTAGCTTCGAAAGCGGGTAATAATGAAAGAGATCGACGCCAGGGAAAAACCCTGTCCTCAGCCGGTACTTCTTGCAAAGCAGGCTGTAAAAAGCGGAGAATCCTTCCGCATTCTTGTTGATGGATCGGGTCAGGCTGAGAATATTCAGCGTGCAGCAGGCAGAGCCGGGGCGCAGAGCAGCATCCACAACCTGGATGGATTTGACTCTGTAGAAGTCATTCCATCGCCTGTTGAGTTAATAGCTGAATCCAATACAGAAAAACTTGTGGTTTCAGTACCCCATGATTCTTTTGGCAGTGGAGGGGACAGAGAGCTGGAAGAGGTTCTCTGCAGAGCATATTTCCACACTCTTACAGAACTTGATGATGGCATTCCCGGAACTATCATTTTTTACGACAGAGGTGTTTTCCTCACTGTGCGGGATTCCCCGGTTCTTGAGGATCTCAAAGCTCTGGAGGAAAAGGGAGTTACTCTTCTAGCCTGTGGAACCTGCCTGAAACACTTTAACATTCTGGAAGAACATGCAGTTGGTACAGTTTCCAACATGTATGAAACTGCTCTCGAGCTGGGCACTGCCCAGAGGTTTTACTCAATATGAGGTGCTACATCTACAGGCTTTTCGATTCCGTGAGTCTGGTAATGATGGCTGCAAGAAGAATCCAGAAGACTGATTACAGCTGCAAGATCGTTCCCATTCCAAGAGAGTTCTCATCTGACTGCGGAGTATGTCTAAGAACCTTCGGTGAAGAGGAGAAAAGTATCGAAGATATTCTTGGAAGATCCGGTACCTTTGCAGCGATGATTCACAGGATTGATGCATGATGTCCAGGAAGTCAGCTGTTCCTTACATGAATGTTGACGGAGCTACCGTCGATGGAGGCCCGGCACCAGCAGGAATTATTGCTGCTGGAATCGGGATCGTTTACTGTCTTGTGCTTGGATTCCTCCGGGTAAAGGCAGATTGATACCAACCTTGAAAGGGGTGAAATGTATGAGGGCAATTGTCGTATTGCTTCTTGTTGCAGGCATGTGCTTTGGTTCTTTTGTTGAATTCGGCACAGAGCAGATGCCAAGTGCAAAACCGTTCTGCGGTTCTTGATACATCAGTTTACGCTACCAGTTGGTAGCTTATTTGGAAGAACTGGGATCTGCTATTGAGATCGAATCAATTTCCTTAAAGGTAGCCAGCGGCACCAAGGTTCATCTTGATGCTTTGCAGATATACCTCGGACATACTGATCGAATTGAGCTGGAAGAAGAGTTTGAAAGCAATTACATCGGGGGTACAAGGACTCTGGTGTACGATCACAGCGATTTGTGGTTGTACGCAGGAGCACCTGGAGAATGGTTCACTATTCCACTGGATGAATCATTCTGGTACAACGGCAGTGAAAATCTAATTATCGAATTTGACTGGCCCGGCGGAGACAATGCCATATACGTATGGGGATGGATGAGTGATGTGAATCGCTCACTTTACGGTGAATACGGAAACCCCGTTGGAACGCAGACATGGGAAAGCCTTTTTGTGAGGCTGAACGGATCACTCTCGCTTGAACCGACCACTTTTGGAGCAATAAAGTCCACCCTGGGTCTCTGACCCGAATCCGGGGCAGCGACATCGCGGCCGCTGCCCCGATGAGCTGGTTTTGCCACCAGGGTACATTTTCAAAGGGATGTTCTGAGGGTCTCAACTCTCAGAACATCATAACCCTGCTTCATGAATGTTTCATGGGGCAATAATCGAACCCTTGAAAGGGGTGAAGAATGAAAGTATCAGCATTGGCTATGATACTCCTGGCATGCGTAGCGTTCGCAGCCGAGAGAGTTGTCATGTTTGGAGAATTCACATCAACAGGTTGAGGAAGCTGTGGATCCACAGCAGGCGCTGTGAAGAATTTTATCAACAGCTACGTGACACAGGGGCAGATGGCCCCGATGATCTGGTTTCTCAACGGACCTGGATCAAACGGATTCAACAGTCATTTGTGGAATGCATACTGGAATACCGGATATGTACCAACCTTTGTAGCAGACGGTGTTAATGTCTCTGCAGGGTGGAACCAGTCAACATGGACCAATCATGTGAACAATCGTCTTGCGGTTCCATCATACTTGACCATCGAGGCAAATATGGTAGGGGATGCATCCGGTGGTACCATTACCTATAACATTACAGCTGAACAGGATCTGGGAGCTTCTTCGTTGAAGCTTTACAGTGCGATCGTGCAGTCAAATGAGATTGCAACTTCAGCTTACGGAGTGTACAGCGGTCAGACTCTGGCATACATGCCCAAAGTCATGCCCTGTGGTACTGCAGGAACTGCAATTCAGTTCACTGGTCCATATCCCCAGACAGTTCAGGTTGTCAAACCTTACACACTGAATCCATCAGTGCATATCTTTGACGAGCTGGATCTGGTTTCATTCGTGCTCAATACAGGCACAGAAGAAGCAATGAACGCTGCTTTCATGGATGTTCCAGATACAAACAGTTCAGGAGTAGCTTCGGACAATGGCGTTGCAGTATCAAGTGGAGTGCTTGCTGCATGGCCAAATCCATCTACTGGAGCTTTTTCTGTTTCAAGTTCCGTTCCTGTGGGAACAACAGGAATTGTGGAGATCTTTGATGTTACCGGTCGTTCCATTGAACAGTTCACTGCCGGGTCAGTTCATAACATGAACATTGAAAGAACCGGTGTTTACTTCATACGACTCACTACAAGTTCAAGTGAGACTGTAAGAAGTCAGATAGCTGTTGTAAGGTAGGTTACCGTACCATGTGAGGGGACTTAACCGAGTCCCCTCCGTTCAGGTGTAACTATGGAAAAACAATGAGTCTGGGCTGATCAGCGCCGGGGTTATTCACAACCCGTCCGATTATTGCAGCATTCTCATCTCCGCACTCCCGCAGAGCAAGAACCGCTTCTTCAGCCTGATCGGCACGGACAGCTGCAAGCAGCCCGCCTGATGTCTGCGCATCAAAAAGAATGTCTGCCAGATTCTGTTCAATGTCAGAATCGATGAATGCACTATCACCCACATACTTTTGATTCTGCGCTGACCCTCCGGGGAAATAGTCCTCGACATAGTCCATAACCCCTTGAAAAAGAGGGATATCCTCAGCGTTGAACACAAGTCCTACATTCGCCGACTTTGCAAAGGCAAGAGAATGCCCCAGCAGCCCGAAGCCGGTGATGTCGGTCATTGCACTTACATCGTACTTATTCAGTACATCACAGGCGTACATGTTCAGTCTTTCCATGGCAGAGATCATGGGACCCATTATTTCAGGCTTAAGAGGATTCGCCTTGTTTGCAGTGGAAATAATTCCTGATCCAATGGGCTTCGTGATAATTAAGATATCTCCCACTCTTGCATTCGAGTTTGTTAGGGCATTTTCCGGATGGATTATTCCAGTAACACTGAGACCGAATACAACCTCATCCTGTTCCGAGGTATGTCCACCAACCAGAACAACATCGGCTTCTACCAGCTTTTCGCTGGACCCTATCATTATTTCTTCTATTACATCAACTTCCAGTTTTCCCCCCGGGAAGCAGAGAAGATTCATTGCTGTAAGAGCTTTCCCTCCCATTGCCCATATATCCGACATGGAATTAGCTGCTGCAATTCGTCCAAAAGTTCTGGGATCACCCACTACAGGCGAGAAGAAATCTATAGTTTGAACCAGAGCTGTTGTCTCGCTGATCCTGAACACACCGGCGTCATCCATTGTATCCATTCCCACTATAAGATCAGGGCTGGATATTCTGGGAAGCTTTCCAAGTATTCCCGACAACCTGCCGGGAGCCATTTTGCCTGCTCAACCGGCGCAGGCTGCGTAGTCCATAAGGTTTACACCTGTAGAACTGGCTTGCACTGCTCCACTGATTCTGTCACAGTAGGTAGGAGATTTTGTTCGCCTGTGGAAATCTCTGCATTCGACACAATTACCGTATCTTCTGCAGGAAGTGTTCGGGCATGGACAGCTCGTTTTCAATGTGCTTCTTTCGTTTTTGATGAAGAGATAATATACTATATATAGATTTCATAATATAGGTTTCACAAAACTTTTGCCTTTTGTATATTCTGAAGAACATTAACTGTTTATCCACTGCCGGGATTTGATCGAGTTATTCTTTTCCCGCCAGTTTAGTTTGTTTTCATACGGGTTTACCCGGAGGGATCTATTCTTCATAGTTGAATCACAAATATTCTGATATAAGCCCTTCTGATTTGGAGAAAAAAATGGGACTAGAGTCGTTGAGAGACCTGCCTGCGGTTCATGAGATTATTCCAGGGATCACAGAAAAGCTACCGGGATTGACTCCTTCCGCTGTAAAAGAAGCGGCGCAAAAAGGTATTTTGTGGGCCAGACAGCTTGTGCTGGATGGTGGAGAGCTTCCATCCATAGATTCAGTTGTGGGAAAGTGTATTCATATCGGCGAGGTATCTGCAAGACCGGCGATGGAAAGGGTTATCAACGCAACAGGCGTGGTTCTTCATACTGCTATCGGCAGAGCCAGCCTTCCTCCTGCAGCAGTTCAGGCGGTAAGCAGAGTTGCCAGTGGTTATTCGGTTCTTCAGTGGAACAGGGAAACCGGCAAAAGAGGAAACAGAGACAAACATATTGAAGGTCTCATAACTGAGCTTACCGGAGCAGAAGATGCAACGCTGGCCAATAATAATGCCGGCGCCACGTTACTGGTGCTTTCTGCAATGGCCACAGGCAGGGAAGTCATAGTTTCCCGCGGGCAGCTGGTCGAGATCGGAGGAGCTTTTCGTATCCCTGATGTGATGAAGCAGAGCGGTTGTGTTATGGTGGAGGTGGGATGCACAAATCGTACTCATCTGCGTGATTACGAGAATGCAATAACAGATCAGACCGCAGCTATTCTTCGAGTGCATCCGTCAAACTATCTTATCAAGGGTTTTACCAGTGAAGTGCCTCTGGAAGACCTTGTTGCCCTTGGCCGTGAAAGGGGTATTCCGGTTATTGATGACCTGGGAGCGGGAAGTCTGGTTCCTCTGAGCAGATTTGGAATACCATCTGAGCCTACCATTATTCACAGTATTGAGACCGGTGCTGATGTTGTAACATGTTCAGGAGATAAACTAATAGGCGGACCTCAGGCTGGTC
>JAOZLN010000020.1:4907-16139 GCA_029934845.1 Candidatus Sabulitectum sp. | reverse complement strand
ATTTACGACCACGCTGGAAGACAGGTTCTTGCTGTTCATCAGGGAGTTCTGCAGTCTGGAATGCATACAATTCCTTTTAACGGTGCTGGCTTGAGTAACGGAGTGTATTACGCTAGAATGAGAGCTGGAAACCTGGTTCTTCACGAGAAAGTGGTTCTGCTCAGGTAGTGATCTTCTTCTTTGCAGGCAGCTGGGCAACTATCATTCCTGCAAACATCAATGCTGCTCCTGTAAGTTCAGGGGGAGTGAGGGTCTCATTTAAAACGAAACAGCCTCCAATGGCGGCGAATACAGCCTCCAGGCTCATTATCATTGCAGCTGGGGCGGGCTTGACCTTCTTCTGAGCAAAGATCTGAATGGTGAAGGCTATTCCCACAGAAAGGAAGCCGCTGTAGGCAAGGGGAAGCCAGCCTTCTGTAATTCCTTCCCATGATTCTTTCAATACAAGGGCTGCAACTGCGCTGAGAATTGTAACTGTGGAGAACTGAACCACTGCAAACCCGCCTGCATGATATCTTTCTGCATACCTGCCGATCAGTCTTACATGAAAGGCCCACATTACAGCACCCGCCAATACCAGAATATCTCCGGGATTCACTGTTTTCAACCCCTGTGTAAAGCTCAGGAACCAGAGCCCAACCAGAGACAGAACAATGCCTGCCCATAGCTTTTTCCCCTCTCTGTGCCCTGTAAAAAGACCCAGCAGAGGAACAAAGACGATATACAGGCCTGTTATGAAACCAGCCTTGCTGGCAGTTGTGTAAACAACACCCCACTGCTGCAGGGCGGCTCCAGCAAAGAGGATAGATCCGGCAAAAACAGCTTGCTTAAGGTAAATACGGCTGAGGTGTTTTCTGAATATGGGGTATAGAACAACTGTGCCCAGGCCGAATCTTATTGTGTTGAAAACCATGGGACCCATGTGATCCATGCCTGCTCGCTGGGCTACAAATGCCAGACCCCAGATGGCTGCGGTTAGAAAAAGCAGGAATCGTGCTGATCTTGTTGAATACAATGTCAGCCGCCGGAGATAAGGTGTATTACTTTCACATCAGCCTGGTCGGGAACGGTTGTTGTGTCGTAATCTGCACGCTTGACAAGAGTACCGTTTACTTTGGTAACAAGCATTTTGAATATGTAGTTCTTTGCATTCAGTATATCCCGGATGGTCATTCCGTGATGCCAGTGCAGTTTGTCTCCATTTACAGTGATCATGAAAAGTCCTTTCCAGGTTTTCTGGAATATATCACCGCCAGTGGTGTAACATCATCATAAATGGTTCAACTCTTGAAAGGAGAAAAAAATGATTGGTGCAGTACTTGGTTTGAGCGCGCTTCTGATGGTTATGCCCTCAGATGATTATTCCAGAATGATAGTTATGGATGAAGAGGGCGTTGTCTCTGATCTTCCACTGGAGCACACGGAGGCTCACATAACTGTTGATGGTTCTATTCAGCTGGTGACGGTAAGACAGGTTTACGGTAATCCGTATTCGGACCCCATAGAAGCAGTGTATGTGTTTCCTCTGCCGGAGAGCGGTGCTGTATACAGCATGGACATGGAAATAGGAGACAGAAGGATAGAGGGAGAGATCAAGGAAAGACAGGAAGCCCAGAGGATTTATCAGGAGGCTATCAGCCAGGGCAGAACCGCTGCTTTACTTGAGCAGGAAAGACCGAACATCTTTACACAGACTGTTGGAAACATTCTTCCCGGTGATGATATTGTGATAGAGATAATGTACGCGGCCCCTGTGGATTACAACGACGGTACATGGGAAGTGGTTTATCCCATGGTGGTTGGCCCCAGATTTATCCCCGGCGGTGTTCCCGACGCTGATAGAATAACGCCCGACATTGTTCCTGAAGACACAAGAAGCGGGTATGACATAGAACTTTCATTAACACTTGATCCGGGCTTCCCAATCCGCGAATTTGAGTCTCTTAATCATGCAGTAAGTACAGAGATCCAGGGAGACGACAAACTTGTTGTAGAGTTGAGCAGAGAGAATGAGATCCCGAACAGAGATTTTGTGTTTTCCTACAGAACTGCAGGCAATGATATCGGCGCAGGTGTAGTTTCCCACAATGGAGACATGGGCGGACACTTCATGCTTATGCTGGAGCCTGACGCCGAAGTTGACCCCGGTGACATTGCACCCAAAGAGATCTTCTTTGTTGTTGATAATTCCGGTTCCATGAGCGGCCAGCCTATGGAAGTTGCAAAGGAAACGGTAAGGCAGTTCGTTCGGGGAATGAACCCTGATGATTCTTTTCAGATAATGAAGTTCAGCGAGACAGCAAGTTCATTGAGCAGAGCTCCTCTGGAAAATACATCGACAAATATCAGCAGGGGGATTGAGTACATTAATTCCATGTCCGGTATGGGTGGAACCATGATGATAGAGGGTGTAAGGGCTTGTGTGGGATACCCTGAAGACCCGGAAAGAATGCGATACATCATTTTTCTCACCGACGGTTACATAGGAAATGAAACAGAGATTCTTTCAGAGCTTAGAACCACTCTTGGTGAGCACAGCAGGCTGTTCAGCATTGGCGTGGGATCAAGTGTGAACAGGTATCTTATTGAGGGTCTGGCTGAAGAGGGCAGAGGCTATGCAGTGTATGTGGGGCTGGATCAGAATCCTAAGACTGCAGTGGAAGACGTTTACAACAAGATAAACAACCCCTACCTGGTTGATATAGAGATAGACTGGGGAAATCTGGATGTAACAGAAATGTACCCCAGAGAGATTCGCGACCTTTATGACGGAGAACCGCTTGTTGTGGTTGGCCGATATGATGAACCCGGCAGAGACGAGATCACCATCAGCGGAACTCTTAATGGCAGACACTGGGAAAGATCAATGGATGTGAGGCTTGTCTCTCGTGGTGGCTCAGAAGCTGCTGACAGACTTTGGGCCAGGCAGAAGATCCATCATCTTAACCGCCTGGTACTTGACTCTGGCTACAGAGGAAAACCAGCAGATGGTCTTCTTGAACAGATCATAGGAGTTTCACTTGATTATTCAGTGTTATGCGAGCAGACTGCCTTTGTAGCAGTGGACAGTTACGAGAGAACAGATGGAAGCGCCCCGGAAACCATTGGAATTCCCGTTAACATGCCGGAGGGCGTGAGCTATTCCGGTATTTTCGGTGGCTCTGCTGTTGGTCAATCCGGCGCCTCATCCAGCATGTTCAGAACAGCATCTCCTGCTCCTGTTGGGTACTCAGGCGGTGGCAGAGCGCAGCACTTGAATGGGGCAGTGGCAAATATGGAGGCTGAAGAATGCTGTGACGAGATCGCATATGAATACATTCCTGTGTATTCTGCAACTCTTGGTGGCATCAGTGATTATCTTGATGCAAGGCCATCGGTGTTCAGATCGGTGATTCTTGATCTGATCAATGAACTGAACTCAAACAGTGATATTCTGGCAGCTGGTGAGATTGAGTTTGAAGTAACGGTGAACAGCTCCGGAGTTATTACCCGGATCAGAATCAAAGAAGATTCTGCGGGGATCGATGAAATAGCTGAAACAGTGGAGAACTTCCTGCTTGGAGAGACAATACAGGGAGCCTCCGTTGGAACATCCACGGTGACAATAACCATCACATAGAATAGCTTATCTGAAAAGGGGGTGGCCTGAACGGTCATCCCCTTGTATTTTAGCTCGCAATTCAAGAAAAAGGAGAGAGTCAGATATGGAACAGCTTTGCCCCAGATGTCATGAGCAGCAGGTATACAAATCGAACACAGGCAGTGTTGGAAGATACGCGGGGCTGATTGGTTTACTAATTGCCAATTCCACTGCATCCTACAACTGTCCCACTTGCGGGAAGATATCGCTTGAGGAATTCCCGGAAGAATTTCAATCTGGCATCAAGAGGAAACGAATTTTCTCTATTCTTGGGGCGGTGGCTATTTTCGTACTGGTGATTGCTTTTGTCTTTGCCAGGGAACTTCTGTGATCGCATAGTGTTTCCACCCGACAATAGTTATGTAACGGAGTTGAAGCAGACCCTTAGCAAATATTAAAATTCAGGAGTGGTTAGAGATGGATATGAAAGTAGTGTTTCCGGGTGGAAAAAGAGTGGATGCAGTTGCTGAAGGTTTCACAATAGAGACGGACCAGGCGGTTCAAGGTGGCGGTGAGGGAGCAGCACCGGAACCTTTCACCCTTTTCCTTGCATCCATGGCAACCTGTGCGGGAATTTATGTTCTTTCCTTTTGTCAGCATCGAGGTCTGCCATCAGAGGACGTATCTCTTACCATGTCCACAGAAGTTGATCCGGTAAAAAGAATGATCGGCAAGGTAAAGATCAACATTGTTGTTCCTGACGCATTTCCACAGAAGTACCATGCTCCTTTGATCCGTTCAGCTGAGCAATGCGCAGTGGCAAAGCATATTGAAGCGACTCTTCCTGTTTTTGCCATAGAGGTTCTTACAGAATCTGAGGTCTCATGATAGTTCGCAGGTATACAGATGTATCAATTGAGCAGATTGATGCAGAAGGAGCTTTGGGTGTTAGCAAGAGGGTTCTGATCAGTGCAGCAGACGGTGCTCCCAATTTCATTATGAGGCAATTTGTTCTCGAGCCCGGAGGAAACACTCCTTACCATACCCACAACTGGGAACACGAGATCTATGTGCTTTCCGGAACCGGGCATGTAAGACATCCTGACGGTATTCATGCCATCACTGCGGGAAGTGTGGCTCTTGTGCTTCCAAATGAGGAACATGGTTTTGTGAACACAGGTGATAAACCTCTGGTTTTCCTGTGCTCAATACCAAAATAGATCAATGAACCCCTGGAGGTTGATTTCCAAGGGTTATACAAATGCATTCAGAAATCTGTTTGCTGAAATGACGCGAGCATTCGAGTTATGCTCAAGGTAGTCTACTCCATCTTCCATTACTACCATGAATCGTTTCGTTACACCCAGGCGCTCTCCGAAGTATTTAAGTGGCAGAAGTCTGCCTCCTTGTTTCAGCTTGCATTCCACCATGAGCCAGGGTTTGTTTTCCCACTCAATAAGGAAATCAACTTCTCTCTGGTCTGTATCCCTGATATAGAAAAGTCTGGCTGAATAACCATAAGTATCTGAAACGAAATTGCAGAATTTCAGAAGATGTGACGCGATCAGATTCTCAAACCGGGATCCGGGATCATCAAGTACAGACCAATCCCACAGGTAGTATTTGGATTCTTTTCTTAGTGCCCTGTGAAGGCTTTTGTGATATGGCGGAACTTTAAAAATAAAGTAGTTTTCACTGAATATATCCAACCAGCTCTTTACTGTTTTGGGACTTACTTCCAAATCTCCTGCAAAAGATCTCATAGACAGCGGACTGCACACTTTATCATTCAGCATGTGTCCCATCAACTCGAGTCTGGTTATCAAATTCACTCCAGCTGTGTCTCTGATATCTTCCCTGATCACTGTTTCGAATCGGTTTAGTTTCCACCGCCTCCACTGTCTTTTGTTGCCCGCGAGTAATGGTTCAGGGAATCCGCCGAATTCGAATAGCTTATTCAGTCCTTTAGATTCCTTATCAAAGCTCAAAGAAGGTGATGCATTCTCTTGAAGTTGAAAAGAATAATTGTCTTTCAGGTTAAGCTCTTTCAATGAAAATGGATGCAATCTGTGGAGGAGATATCTTCCCGAGAGAGAATCACCGCCCCTCCTGTAAATGTTCAGTCTTGAACTTCCGGTAACAATCATGTGCATGTTGTTGCTTCTGGTGTCCCAGATGCCTTTCACAAGGTTTTTCCAGTTTGGTTCTTTGTGAATCTCATCAAGAATCAGCAGGTCAGTATCCGGGCTCCAGCGCAAGTTTGATATCTGCTGTCTATGACTGGAGTAATCCCAGTTCAGGTAAACTGGTCTGGAATAGTTGCTGGCAATTATTTGAGTTAAGGTAGTTTTGCCAACCTGCCGGGGACCAGCCAGAAAGATCATTTTGTTTTCAATGTCTTTCTCAATTATGTTTTGTAAGTATCTGTTTCGCATAACAAACCTCTCGTTAATTATGGACAACACTCCAAATATATCATGATATTTATGGAATGCAATCCCGAATTAACGAAAGCTTAATTTGCAGAACGAATTGCTATTCAAGATGATATCAATTCCTTTGTTTCGTATTCGTGCAAAAACTCAGTACTGGTTCATTTTGTTCAATTGTTCATTTCTTTTCTACATCTTCTTGTAAACAGAAAACCAGGAGCCTTGTAATAAATGTTGTTTGCGGTCATGGACAGGTATCACTATCCGGGGAAGCGGGCCACATGCAACTATGTACTGCGGCCGCTTCCCTTTCAAAGAAAGCCATCAGCCCTACTTCATAAGAACAAATACCTGTGATGTGGTGAGAGCTCCAGAGCGGAGAACTGCAATGTAGATCCCTGAAGATAGATCTGAATTCCATAACACTTCACTTGAGCCAGTTTCAAATACACCATTCATAACAGTTGACTGTATTCGACCTGATGTATCGTAGATGGTCAGGTCTGTACTTCCCGCCACTGGCAATTGAAAATTGAAGGAGGCAGATCCTATTACAGGATTTGGTGAGATCGATAGATAAAGAAGATTTTCGTCAGCTGACGCGCCGTTATCATCATCTATACCTGCGGCATCTGATAACCACGCAGCTCCACCGGTTGAGTGGTATGCCGGGTAGGGATTTGTAAATTCCGCCCATACTCCATTAGTACCCTGAGAAAGGTCATATGCATAGTATGGAATTCCGTCGTCACCTCTGGTAGCAGTGAGGTAAACAGTATTGTTTCCTACTGCCAGGCCCCTACCCTGACCGTTGGGGGCCGGAATTGTGCCTGCTATCTGAACCATGTCTCCGGTATCAATGTCAATAGAATAAAGACCTGATGTACCATACTCGGTATAGCCGTAAAGCATGTCGTCCACAGAGTTGTACCCCAGAGCGAAGAATCTGAAACCTGTTCCTGTATAGGTATCAATCTCAAGAGTTGCCTGGCCAGTTTGAGTGTTTATAGAGTAGATACCCTTTTCAGAAGCAAAGTTGGAGAACCCCCACAGCGTATCTCTTCCAAAAGCCAGACTCTGCATGCTCTCACTGATCTCTGCAATAAATACCGGTGACATATATAAGGTAGCCTTATACAAGTCTGTGTTGAATTCACTGTTGCAAAGATAGAGGGTGTCCTCCGGGGTGGCAGCTGCCCCCAGTACATCAAAGCTATAGTATTGTGTCCAGGTCACATCCGGAAAGCTGTCAAGCTCAGAAAAATAAGTGGGTGGTGTTCCTCCCTGAAGACCTGCAAACAAACCACCATTGGCTGCAGGGGTTATTAACAGGGTTAATGAAATTGTAGCAAAAAGAACCGGGCGAAATGTCATTGCAGCATCCCCTTTGAAAAAAATGAGTACTATACATGAGTACCGAGTATGTATTTATGGTAATTACCCGACACAACTTTAAATTATAGACGCCACAGAGGGTAAGGTCAATTTACTATTCTGCCTGAAACTGAATTCCAGTTTCTCAATATGTGAAGTATCAGTACTGGTTCATCTTGTTCAACCGTTTTGCTTTTTTCTCCATCTTCTTGAAAACAGCAAGCCCCAGTGCCATGTAGAAAATGCTGTTGGCAGCTATGAACAGGTACCACCACCCGGGGAAGCTTGCTCCATGAACGATGCTGTTTCGTACTGCTGCTGCTCCTGCGATGAATGGCAGAAAAGCATACGGAGTCATTGGGTAGGTTGGCAGAAGCATCAGGCCGATAAGACCAAAGGAAAGAATTCCGTTCACTGAACTTATCTTTTTGTGTATCAATCCCAGTCCGCCCATCATGAAACTTATTCCCACAAGAGAGAGGGTGGACAGAAAAACCATTCCGTAAAGGTAGAGCAGATTGATCGTCATCCACCTGCCGGTGGCTGCCATGGAAAGGTACAGCATGATCGTCATAACGATGAAGTTAAAAAGGATGTTAACGATTGCCCGGAAGAAAAAGATGCGGTGAGCACCAAGTGGAGAGAGGTAGAGCTGTTCAAGAGTTCCTCGCTGAGATTCACTGAGAATCTCACCACCGGTATTTCCCAGGGCAAGCATGGCGCTGACCCACAGGATGTAACCTACCAGCATGCTGTCCAGAGAATCACCTGTTACTCCTGAGCCGCCTATGGTCTTTACTCCCCAGAACATTCCCATGAAAATAAGGAACAGTACAGCCACCATTGCAACGGTGTTGAACATGTATCTGCGAAGGCTCCAGTACATCATCTTGCTCTCGGCACCAAAGAGATTGAGTGTTTTCATTCTGTTTCCTCTCTGATCACCTCAAGGAAGATATCCTCCAGGTCATTCTCCACACTTTTAAAATTCAGCATCTTGATTCCTGATTCATCCAGGGCTTGAAGCAGAGGAAGCAGATGATCCAGTGTTTCCAATTCAACTCTTATGGAATTGCCCGAGGTGGAAGTGGAGCCCAGAGCTGATACACTTTCAATAAGTGCTTCATGAGGTTTGTTCTGGAGATCAATGAGGAAATGTTTTCTGGCGAACTTATCCTTCAGTGATTCCACGGTTTCGTGTGAGATGATCTCACCCTTGCGGATGATAAGAATTCTCTTGCAGATGGTTTCTATAAAATCCATGTTGTGGGATGTGATGAGAATTGTTTTTCCCTCTTTCTTAGCCACCTCTACCAGCCAGTCCATGATGGTTCTTGTGATCTCGACATCCAACCCCAGAGTGGGTTCATCCAGCAGAAGGATCGCTGGGTCATGTATAAAGGCGCATGCAAGGGCACACTTCTGCTTCATCCCTGCGGAAAACTGTCTTATCTCTTTGTTTGCCACATCGGTAAGTTCTAAACTTTCAAGAAGATATTTTGCTCTGTCTGCAATTCTTTTTCTGGGAATACCTCTTATGCCTGCAAAGTAAGTAAGGTTTTCCATGGGAGTGAGATGCCAGTATATATTTCTTGCACCTTCAAGAATTGCACCGACATTTTTCAGTATCTCATTTCTGTTTTTCCTTATAGACAGACCGTTCACATCAATTGAACCTTTATCAAATTCGATCAGCCCAAGTATAGATTTAAGAGTTGTGGTTTTGCCGGAACCATTCGGGCCGAGAATGCCAAGTATTTCCCCGGTACGCACTTCAAAGCTGATGTTGTTCACAGCAGTGATATCTGAGTAGGCTTTCGTAAGACCTTTCACCTGGATGCAGTTCTGTGACACTGTTCTCCTCCCGGTAGATTTGATTCAAAAAGATAATTGATTCCACCAAAATAGACAAATATCTGTTAACTTATTTCCAAAACGCTTTACATTTTTGATTGCTGCACTATAGTTGTAACAGTTGAGTCCTTGGGAGCGTCTTGTTTTTGAGTGGTCTAGCAAAGGAGACAATATGATCAAAAGAATGAGTGTTCTTGTTGTAATTTCTCTAATGATTCTGGCTGGATGCGGAAATGAAGAGGCAAATAGTGAACCAGGTGAAATCAGCGACTCTGCAGAGCAGATGGTTGAATTGACCATTACCGGTACTATTGGAGTTGAACTGGGTGACAGCAATTATGTGCTGGGCTCTGTGCAGCAGATCGACCACGATCTGGATGGTAACATTCTTGTTCTTGATCGTTCCGCCTGCTGTGTTCGGGTTTACTCTCCCATGGGAGAATTCATCAGGCAGATATCCAATCAAGGCAGTGGCCCCGGAGAACTTCTTAACCCCATGTCAATGACTGTAGTGGGTGATGGAAGGGTGTTTGTTGAAACGCCTTACAGCGGAGGTATGCATGCCTTTACCACGGAAGGTGAATGGCTTGGAATTGTCACTCCTTTCTTTAATAACCCTCCAATGAACACAATCGGTGCAGATGGGAATGCTTATGCAGCCATGAGACTTGAAGTGCTTCCCAATGAAAGTGGAGACCTTACTTGCACTACATTCATTGGAAGGTATGAAGAGGGTGAGGAGCCCGTTGTAAAGTACTGGGAGTATGAATTCCCATTCGATCCAAACAATTTGACCGCCCTTTTACAGAACAGCCTCATGGGTCGTGTATTCACCGCAGACAGATCCGGTAATGTGTATATCACGGAGCTTACCAGCGAGAACTATCTGGTTCAGGGTTTTAGATCGGATGGAGAGTTGTTCTTTGAGGTGGAAAAGGATGTTGAAAGGGTAGAGAAAACTGAAGAGGAAATTATTGACGAGGAACTCTATGTGGTAGCCTATCTGGAAAGCCTGGGTGCAAATGGAGTTGTACTGGATTACAATGCCGATCCTTACAGGAATTCCATCAGTGAAGTTGAAGTTGATGGTCAGGGCAGAATCTGGGTGCGAAGAGGAACTGTTCTTGAACCGGTATTCGATGTTTACAATGCTGCCGGTGAAGAATTGTTCACAGCTTCAGTTCCGGAAGCAGGAGACGATGCAGTATTCTGGGACTTCAATATAGACGAGCAGGGCATTATCGCCTTCTCTATCAATCCTGAGCTTTTCCAGCAGATATACATTTTTGATTTGCCTGAATAGGTACTTGCAGGGATGAGGCCAGTCGGTGTGTTAAAGCACCGGCTGGTATATTAAGATCATCGGCACTGCTGATTCTGAAGTCATACAGGTATTTTGAGAAGGCAGGGTTTTAAAGGAGGGTGCATGAATCAAAGATTGCCTGGCGATGTAGAGATCTCGTTGGAGGAAAGAAAGGCGCTGACAAGGGGAATAGCTGCTTTCTTTGAAGAGCAGTTTGAACAGGAATTGTCTGAATTCAGAGCAGGGATGATCCTTGATTTCTTCATAAAGAAGCTTTCGCCTGTGGTTTACAACAGCGCGATTGAAGATGCCAGGGCGTTTCTGACAGAGAGTCTTGAAGAAATGGAATCAACTCTTTTTGCCAAACCGTTGGGAAGTTAATAGTACATTCTGGTCAATTACAGCGATTCAGTTTTATCCGGCATGCAGACAGGGCTTGACTCCAATGAAGCAGTTCAGCCATTGTACAGAGCATATCGCATAAAGGAGGAAGCATGATAATTGCAAATGTGTTGTTAGCCCTTGTTTTAGTTCTGCCGAATTTTGTTTTGTATGGAAGCCTTGCGCAGAGTGATTCAGGGCGAAGTTCTGATTCTCCAGGAATCTTAGCGGGGGATACGAATGCCGGTCCTGTTAGTGGTATGGTGTTTTCCTATATACCACCGGGAAGCTTTCTGATGGGATCTCCT
>JAOZLN010000020.1:0-4897 GCA_029934845.1 Candidatus Sabulitectum sp. | reverse complement strand
ATTCCGAGGTTGATCGTGCTGCCAATGAAGGTCCGCGCCATACAGTAGAGATTGCTGCATTTGAGATGATGACCACGGAAGTTACCCAGGGAATGTGGTTTGAGGTTATGGGAACCAGCATAAGAGAATGCCGAGACAGGGTTGATCCTGATCTGCCCCTGAAGGGTGAAGGATCAGATTATCCCATGCACTACATCAGCTGGCATGACTGCCAGGATTTCATAATTGCAGTAAATGAGCTTGACAGAGGAGGCAATACCTACCGGCTGCCTACTGAAGCCGAATGGGAATATGCGTGCAGAGCTGGAACATCAACCCGTTATTACTGGGGAATTCGTTCTTTACCGCAAACCATAGATCTGTATTGCTGGTGTGGTAACAACTCAGGTGAAACTACAAATCCTGTTGCTCTTCTGAACCCCAACGGATGGGGATTGTACGATATGAGTGGTAATGTTTATGAATGGTGTGAGGATGCTTTCCACATCAGCTATTCAGGAGCCCCTCTTGATGGCTCGGCCTGGTCAGACAGTACAGTATCCAGGTGTGTTGTTCGAGGTGGCAGCTGGAGAAGTGAACAGAAGCATTGCCGTTCTGCTTTCCGGCACTTCTTTCCCCGTGATCGCAGGAACCTGAGCCTTGGTTTCCGCCTTGTAAGATCAGTGGAATAGACCCGATCTGCAGGAAAAATGAAGGAGAATGTTATAGTAAATCAGAGCAAAACGCTGTTGTTCCTTCTTGTCTTTATCATGTTTTCTTTCATTGTCACGGGAATTGCTGTAGATGGAGCCAGCACTGCATTTAAGGGATTTCTTGAATTGCAGTTTCGACCTGCAAGGCTTATCAGTGACTACATTAGTGAAAGAGGTATCGGTGCTTCTCTCATCAACGCTGCTGCAGTGGGAATTACCGCACTGATTCTTATATCGATCGCTAAAGTTCAGCTGTCCGGTGCTACATTTGCTGCTATTTTTACCATGATGGGATTTGCCCTTTTCGGTAAAACACCTGTTAATATTCTTCCAATAATTTTTGGTGTTTACCTGGCGGGGAAACTTGTTGGTAAGACTTTTTCGGAGTATCTGATAATAGCTCTGTTCGGAACTGCTCTTGGCCCTATAGTCAGTTTGATAACTGTGGAAATGGGGCTTACTGGATTATCTGCAGTTGCAGTTGGAACCGGGGTAGGAATAGCTACAGGTTTCATGCTGCCTGCAATAGCAGTTTCAGTACTTCACTTCCATCAGGGCTACAGTTTGTATAACATCGGTCTGACATGTGGTTTCTTCGCCCTGTTTGCAGCTTCTTTTCTTAGAGCAGGAGGATACGTATTTGAGGGTCTGATGCTTTGGAATACAAGCAACTCAGCTGTTTTAATTTTCCTTGTTCCTGTGCTTTCCGTGATACTGATCGTTACCGGCATATTTTCAGCAGGAAAGAACAGCTGGAAAGATCTGCTTGCCATACAGAAGCATACCGGCAGACTACCGTCTGACTTTATGGATCTGGAGTCCATGGGTGGATCCCTTATCAACGCCGGGCTGCTTGGTCTTGCCGGCTCTGCCTACATTCTGATAATTGGTGGTGATTTCAACGGTCCTACAATTGGAGGACTGCTGACTATCATGGGGTTTGGAGCGTTCGGAACCCATTTGCGAAACTCCTGGCCTGTGGTGGTGGGGGTGATTGCAGCATCTCTGATTTTTGGAAAATCTCTCACTTCACCAGGTGTGCTTCTGGCGGCCATCTTCTGCACTACTCTTGCGCCTATTGCGGGAGCATTTGGAGTAATTGCAGGTTTTATCGCAGGTTTCATCCATCTGGTTCTTGTGCACCAGACAGGATCATGGCAGGGCGGTA
The DNA here is from genome assembly GCA_029934845.1 of Candidatus Sabulitectum sp. Classification (GTDB taxonomy): domain Bacteria; phylum Fermentibacterota; class Fermentibacteria; order Fermentibacterales; family JCC-6; genus Sabulitectum. The sequence continues at coordinate 3,037 of JAOZLN010000020.1, read as the reverse complement.
TGAACCTGTACAACAATGGTTTTGCAGGCGGCTTGACCGCCACATTAATAGTTTCGGTAATAGCTTGGTATCGCTCCAGGAAATCAGTTTTTAAATGACCAACTTTTTGGAGTAAATGATAATGAAAAGAAAAGATCTGATCCTTCATCTTATTGGTGAAATTTCCAATTTTCTTCTGGAAAGCGACCCCAGAAGGCTGGTAATCTCTCTCCACCAGGAAGAGAATGGGCTCCATCTCTGCATTCTTGATGAAAACACACACACAAAGGAAGAGCTGAGCAGGATTGAGCAGAAGCTGAACAGCAGGAAGAGACCTGAACTGGCAGGCTACTACGGTTCCATGACAGGTCACGATATGCTGGGAGCTTCCCGTCTCAACCTGCTTGGGTGGCAGGTGAAACACTGTGATGTCTCAAGTATAGGCAGTGGTATCAAGATCGATATCTGGCTTGGAGGCGATGCGTTTCAGAATGATCAGTTCACAATTCCAGAGAAAGGAGATGAATAGTGTCCATGTATTTTCTTTTTCTACTGCAACCAAAGACCAGTTTGATTCTTCTGCTTTTCACTCTGTTCAGAATTCAGGGAGATGCATCTTCTCCAGCGGCTGTTGCCGGTTCTGTATCAGCTGGTCCTCTGGCAGGCATGGAATTCGCATACATCCCGTCAGGGAGCTTCATGATGGGTTTGTTTTCATCAGATGAAGCACAGCACAGAGTTGACATCCACGCATTTGAGATGATGACCACCGAGGTTACACAGAGGATGTGGGAAGAGGTAACGGGCAGTGACATTCGTTATCAGTGTCAACTAATTGATTCTGACTGGACTCCCGCAGGGGAAGGTCCGGATTACCCGATGCACCTGATATCCTGGTTTGAATGTCAGGAGTTTATTGAGGAATTGAACGATCTTGACTCGCTCTTTACGTACAGGATTCCCAGTGAGGCCGAGTGGGAGTATGCCTGTCGTGCAGGTTCCTCAACGCAGTACTACTGGGGTAACAGTGGCGCGGAGACAACAATGAAGCGGTATTGCTGGTTCAGCGGTAATGCGAACGAGAACCACTGGACTTCACCGCATGCGGCAGAAGGCGGGTCTCAGCCGGTTGGAACGAGGGAACCCAACGGTTGGGGTTTGTATGATATGTCCGGTAATGTTTACGAGTGGTGTGAAGACAATTACCACAGTAATTATTCGGGTGCTCCAGTTGATGGCAGTGCCTGGCTGGATGAAGATTACAATGTTACTCGAGTGATTCGCGGTGGTGACTGGATCAACTGTGCTGATGACTGTCGTTCAGCCAGCCGGAGCTTTCACGGCGATGACACGCAAAGCCTTTCCTGGGGATTTCGTGTAGCGAGATCAGCGAAATAGTTTCATAAGCAGACTGGCTTAATGTTTCCCGGATGTATTGAAGGGTTCCCCCGGATTTACCCGGGGGCTGTTGATGTGAGTTTAGTGTTTGTTCTTCTGCTGAAGGAAATCAATTGCTGACAGTGCGGCAATGGTGCCGTCTGCCACAGAAGTGGTGATCTGCCTGTAGCGTTTCTCTCGCAGGTCACCAGCAGCAAATACACCAGACACATTGGTCTTCATAAGCTGATCAGTTAATACCTCACCGCGGTCATTCATATTTATTATGCCCTGGAAGATTCCGGTGTTAGGCACATATCCTATGAAAATGAAACAACCGGTAGCGGCTATTTCAGTTTTCTCGCCTGTGGTTTTAGAAGCCACAATGACCTTCTCAAGGTGCTCGTCGCCGGTGAAGTCAACAATGTCCTGGGCCATCAGGAAGTGAATCTTTTCATTCTTTTTCGCTTCCTCAACGATCCAGGGCTGAGCCTGAAAGTGGTCAAACTCATGAACAATGGTTACTTTTGAAGCGTACTTTGTAAGGCCGACTGCTTCCTCCAGTGCAGAGTTTCCTCCTCCGATGGCAACGATCTCTTTGTCTGTAAAAAAATCACCATCGCAGGTGGCGCAGTAAGAGATTCCAATACCTTTGTACTGCTGCTCGCTTTTCATACCAAGCTCTCTTGGTACACCGCCTGTTGCCAGAATAACTGCTTTGGCTTGGAATGTTCCTTCATCTTCAACTTCAACGGATTTCAGTTCACTTGTCAGATCAATGCTTAGAACCGGAGACTGTGTCAGCACTTTACAGCCGAAAGATTTAGCCTGGCGAAGCATTGTCTGGGAGATGTTCCATCCCGAGGTTGTCTCTACTCCAGGATAGTTGGCAACAGTATATGACATGACCATCTGGCCACCGGCAGTACCTGAATCCACTATCAGTACCTTCAACCGCGCTCGTGACAGATATATTCCAGCCGTGAGTCCGGCAGCCCCGGCTCCCAGTACGATCACATCGTATTTATTGTCCATGGCGTTTCCCTTCCGGATGGTTGTTACACAAACTCCCGGTCAAGAATTTCCTTTACCTGTTTCTTGTTCTGAATACTGGTTGTGGCAGCAGCAACTTTGCCGTTCTTGAAATAGACAGTGAAAGGGAGGCCATTGAATCTGCGGCATTCCGGCAGTGAAATGATATTGTGCCCTGCAGGTCCGTCAAAGTCCATGTCACGGAAAACAACATTTTCGTAGTTGTCTTTTATTGAATCCATAATATCGTAAACAGGCAGACACATGGGACCCATACGACCACAGCAAATCATCACGTTTTCATTGTTTTCGATAATATCCTTGAAATCGGAGTCGGTGTCTGTGTGTTGTAAGTTTGTTCTTAACATTTTTTCATCTCCTTTAAGATGTATTGCTAATTGTTCATAACCTGAAGTATCATATGACGAAAGTGTCAATTGTCAAGTTGTTTCGCAAAGTCTTGCAATGCTGAGTCTTGATTGGCATGACCTTATCACCGAAGAACCTTTTGTTATCTGTTTCTGCCTGCGTATATCACCGGAGATCCAGTTCTGTGATCACTGTTTGGAGTTCTTCTGCTATTATTCTGTTTGCCCAGGAATCTACATGGACTCCGGAGTAGTCATTGTAGACGGTTTCCGACAAATCA
>JAOZLN010000019.1 GCA_029934845.1 Candidatus Sabulitectum sp. | reverse complement strand
GCGATCTACCGTGAAGGCCTCAGGAATGTAACCGCAGGCGCCAGCCCTATGGCTCTCAAGCGCGGTGTAGATATTGCTGTTAATGCTGTAACCGCAGAACTCAAGAACCTCAGCATTCCAGTTCGCGGCAAGGAAGAGATCAAGCAGGTTGCAACAATCAGCGCAAACAACGACAATGAGATCGGCATAATCATAGGTGATGCCATGGAAAAAGTTGGCAAAGACGGCACAATCAGTGTGGAAGAAGCCAAGTCTATGGATACTACTCTTGATGTAGTTGAGGGTATGCAGTTTGACCGCGGTTACCTGAGCCCTTACTTTGTTACCGATGCTGAAGCTATGGAAGTCGTCCTTGAGAAACCCTACATTCTTATCTATGAGAAAAAGATCAGCAACGTAAAAGATCTTCTCCCAATTCTTGAGAAAGTTGCCCAGCAGGGTCGCCCTCTGCTGATCATAGCCGAAGATATCGAGGGTGAGGCTCTTGCAACACTTGTGGTTAACAAGGTGCGCGGAATGCTTCAGATTGCCGCAGTCAAGGCTCCAGGTTACGGCGATCGCCGCAAAGCCATGCTTGAAGATCTGGCCATTCTTACAGGTGGACGCTCTGTCACTGAAGACCTTGGAATCAAGCTTGAAAATGTAACCATGGAAGATCTTGGAAGCTGTGGTATTGTGAAGATCGACAAGGATAACACTACCATTATTGAAGGCAGCGGTACCACCGAAGACATCAAGGGTCGCGTTGGCCAGATCCGCAGACAGATCGAGGACACAACAAGCGACTACGATCGCGAGAAACTTCAGGAAAGACTTGCCAAGCTTGCCGGTGGAGTTGCCAGAATTAATGTTGGAGCAGCCACCGAGACAGAGATGAAAGAGAAAAAGGCAAGAGTTGAAGACGCTCTTCACGCAACCCGTGCAGCAGTTGAAGAGGGAATCGTTCCCGGTGGAGGAACAGCTCTAATCAGATGCGAAAAGGTTATTGAAGCTCTTGAGCTCGAGGGAGACGAGAAAGTCGGAGCTGCTATCATTCTCCGCTCACTCTCCGCTCCTCTTCGTCAGCTTGTTGCAAACGCCGGCCTTGAAGGTGCCATCGTTGTTGAGAGAGTTCGCGGCATGAATATAAATGAAGGTTTGAATGTAGCAACAGAAGAGTATGTTGACATGTTCAAGGCAGGTATTGTTGATCCGACAAAGGTCACAAGAAGTGCCCTTCAGAATGCCAGTTCCATCGCCGGTCTGCTTCTTACAACAGAAGCTGTGATCATCGAGATCCCCGAGGCAGAAAAACCAATGCCTGCCGGAGACGGTGGAATGGGTGGAATGGGCGGAATGTACTAGACCTGACTCCTGCAGATACCGGAAGGGCCGCAGGTTTTCCTGTGGCCCTTTTCTTGTTCATATTCTTACTCATATTCTTATATGTAAACTCAATTCCTCAGGATTCCATTCACATTGCAGAATTGCCAAATCTTAATTGACACCTGTTAAAAAACGGCAGGGAAAGATCCCCGCCGTTTCTCTTCTTTTAACACTACTCTATTACTGTGGTGGCACCAGATTGAACGGCACGGTTACCGGAAGGTTGCCGGTCTGTTCAGGGGCAGGGCCAAAGTTCAAAGAGTTAACTGCCGCAGTAACCGTTCCCTGTAAACCGGCAAGTGAACCCGGGCAACTAACAGAGACACCTGTAACAGAACCACCTGGAGTAATAGAAAAACTGATGGTAATTGTGCCGCTGGCCCCGGGGTTACCCCTGAGCAAACTCTCGTAAGCCGTCTGCACGCGCATCTTGATTATGTTGATCTTGCGTCTGATGTCACTCATGTTGCGATAACCCAGATCGATTGCCTCTCCTGAAGCATTGGCACTGAACGTTACCTGAGCTGCCTGATGGGCTGCCTGCATATCACTGGAGCTTACCGTACCGGCTGTAGCGGCAACTCCGCCACCACCGCCAGCAAGCCCGCCAATACCACCGGAACCGCCACCGCCAGCACCTGCAATAAGGGCTTGCCCGCTCTGACCTGAAGCCAGCCCGGTTCCAGAGGAAGCTGCACTTTGAAGATCGCCAATAAAGCCTGCACCACCACCGGCTGAACCGGTACCGTATGCTGCAAAACCGATGCTGCTTAAAACATCACTTGCAGCATCTGCGCCCACAGCCGCCCCACCACCTGCCGGGGCATCGGAGCCGCCAGTACCGCCACCTGATGTTGCAATCTCTGCTACAGGCATATCACTGACAATCTCCTCACCCATACCTGCACTGGCAGGGGGCGTCTCGGCCAATTGAACGGCTCTTGCACTGGGTGCACTTCTCAATATCTGTGTTTTAGATTCTTTTACCACCACAATCAGTCTGTCGGTGACTGCACCCATGAGAAGGGCAGCGCCAAGTCCGATACCAAGCAGCAGTTTGAATCGACTGTTTTCTTTTCTATCGGCATGAAAAGCGGTTATCTCGTGTGGTCTGTTGGCAAAATTCTTCCAGTTATAAACGCTGGGTCTCAGTTTTACTTTCTTAACAACAGGCTTTGGTTTTGGTTTAAGTATTTCTGCAGGTGGCTCTGCAAAAGTGAAGAAAACTTCTGTATTGCCCACGGTGAAAACACCGGATACATTTCTGTCAAAAACCCAGATGAACGGATCACCCGGCTTCTCCTGTTTAAGAAGATTCCTTTCTATCAGGGTCGAAAAAGGAATTACACTTCCTTTAACTTCAACGCCACCTTTAATTGCAGGGAGCAGACGCAATATATATTTATTGCCAGACTCTGGCTCTAGAAGTGTGTGTATCCTGGGCAGATTGTCGGTTTTAACACATATCGTATTGTAGTCAGCCTGCCCAATTGTCATTATACCGGCATTAGGAAATATTTCTCTTCGCCCATTGACGTCCTCAATGTTAAGTTTCAGAACTCTCTTATCTGGCACTACAACAGCAGGCTCCACCTTCTTTACAGGAGGTTTCTTTTTGGGCAGAACTTTCTTCTCTACGATCTTCGGAGGATCAATAAAGCCAAAATGAATAATGAAAGGACCTGCGGTAACAACCCCCTGATCACCGTAATTGACCTTAAGTACATAATTGCCATGATCATCTGTATTGAAAATTCCCAAGCCCTTAAGATCGCTGAATTTGAGTTTTGAGCCATTTGCAGAAGTAATTTGCGCATCCATGGCATCTGATAATCTCAGATCCCAGGTTCCCTTCTCTTCCCCGGTCTTGATCAAAATAATTGAGTCAGGAATTCCAGGTGCTTCAACCGAGATGTTGTTGTTGTATCCGGAACCCAGGGTTATTTCCTTTTCTCCCGGAAGAAGTTTTGTAATTACCTTCCCATCGCGCATAGCAGCCACTGCAAGTATCTTGTTCTTGTTATCCGTCATCAGTCATCACCACCTTCACTTGCGATGATCTTGATCACGGCCAGATTCTGCCCGACATAACCGGCTTCCGAACAACTTGCCATAACTCTCTGAAGAAGAATTGCCGGCATGCCCACATCTCCCTGGATGTTGATCTTCATATCATCTTCAGTAAGTGTACCCCTGGAAAGACGGGAGTATTCCAAATGATCTCTGAGTCTGGTAACAAGAACAGGTATTGAGTTCCCGGAATTGAGAAGGTCAGGGGTTACGGTTATTAGCGGATCGCCATCCACAACAATAACAGAATTGTTTACCTGAATCTCCAGCTTCAGCTCCACCCTGGTTTCTGCTCTGGCCTTGGGAAGAACCAGTTGATCGCTTACAGTTACAAGTTGTCCGTCGGCGGAATAACTTTTCAACAGAAAAACAAGAAGAATGGTAAACATATCAATCATGGAAGTCAAACTGAGAGTAACTTTCTTGTCTTTGCTGCGGGAAACTGCGATAGACTTGCCTGACCCCAGCAGAAGAGGAACATGCCGTTTGGATGGAGCGCTCATCAGTTACCCCCTCCCGTTGCCATTGCCGAGTTCACAGAGGCGGTTGGTGCAACCTGAAGACCTGGTTGATCAAATCCCACGACACCGGCAAGGTCAATTGCTGCAATTATGTTATCATACCGTGTTTCTTCAACTGTTAAAACGGTAATCTTGCGGAAATCTATCCGGGGATAGGCTTCGGTAAGAAGCTCGCGTACTTCGGTAAGCTTCAAAGAAAGGGAATCCCAGGGGAACGAAATGACCATCTCGCCATTAAGTTCGACCTCGATAGCATAGGCAACATGAGCAGACCCGCTGGCGGTACCTATAAACAACTCCTGATCAGTTATGATGATCTTAGGTTGAAGTCTGTCTTCTTCAGAACGCATAAGGTTTGCAGTAGCACCTCCACCACCGCTACTAATACCTTCAGTGGGTGCCATTTCTATAACAACAACTTCAAGGAAAGTAGCACTGAACAGTAGGAACGGGATTATGCAACAGAACAAATTCATCACCGGAAGAAGATCTATCTCCGGAATGTGCTTGACTGTTCTACTTCGACCCGATGCCGCTTTTGCCATTAGGCTTCCCTTCTGGCCTGGGCAAGCATATTCATGACCATAACACTGTAACGATCAATATCGTCAACAAGTCCATCTGCTTTTGCTGTAAGAACAGAGTGTGCTATCAGCATTGGAATAGCAGCGATCAGTCCGAAAGCGGTTGTGTTCATGGCCATGGAGATACCATTGGCAAGAAGAACACCTTTCTGCTCTGGATCGGCTGCTGCCACCGCAGCGAATGCGGCAATAAGCCCGAAGATAGTTCCAAGCAACCCAACCATTGTAGAAACATTTGCAAGCATACCAAGATAGCCTATTCTTGCATTGATCCTTGGAAGTTCTGCAAGAGCCATCTCGTCTACTGCATTCTGGATATCACGCTCGGTACCCTTGTAATTCCTGAGAGCTGCCTCAATGATCTTCGCCAGTGGAGATCTCTCTTCGCTGGTGGTTGCTATGGCCCCTTCTATGCTGCCCTTACGAATCAATGTTGCTATCTTGGCCATAAGAGCTTCCGGTTTGGCACTTGCAATTCCGAAAAGGAAAATAAGTCTCTCTATGAATATCACAAGCCCAACTGCAAAGAAAAAGAGAATGAAGGGCATTGCAGGACCACCCTCACGGAAAAACTTGGCAAACTGGCTGAAAAGGCTGCCTTTTACTTCTTCCTCTTCTTCCTCTTCAACTGCATCTGTGGCAGTTGTATCTGCAATCTCTACTTCCTCTTCAACAACAGCAATGGAATCTGTAGCTGTTGAATCGGTAGCCGTTGAATCTCCCTCAGCAACAGTTGTGGAATCGACTTCAGTCGATTCCTCGCCCTGCGCCAGAACGGAACCGGGTAAAACAAGAACAACAAGAGCTATCAGCAGGGGAAACAACTTTCCGCGCATTAAGGGACTCCTCTCTCTAACTATTCGTTAATCTATTGACCTATAAGGTCGTACAGTAAATTACCTACTAAATCGAGACTGGCCATGATTCCAAACGTCAAACCAGTATTTTCATCTCCATCTACATACTTCCATGCACTTAGCCCGCCAAGAACAGCCACAGTACCATACCTTACGTATACCGGCATGGCGTTGGAATGCCTTGCAGCAACTGTAAAACTTGTCTCCGAAGCAAATGCTCCCGGATAAATCGGCCTGATCACATCCTCAAGAAAACTTCTTTCCAGCAGCACATTGCTAAGATTAGGAGTACTCTTCAGCATAAGGAACAAAGCCTGGGGTGTTCTTAACTCACCCTGAATAGTGATCTCTTCCAGAATAAGTCGGCCACCCTCCATGGATGCCCCCTGACCATAAACCGTGGTGCAGACCAGCAGAAGCAATATAACACATAAAATCCGTGTCACTGACCAGCCTCCTCTCCTGATGCTGAACCATCAGATGCACCTTCACCGGACAGACCGGTATCACCTTCCACAACAGCACCTTCATCCACAGGTTCCGGTACAAACACCTCTAGTTCGTAACCTGGAAGCCCAAGAGTAGATACCGTTCCAGGAGCCAGGAGCTCAAGATTGTCTGCAGCCTTACCCACCCATTCGTTCTGAACTCCTGCTGAAACAGCCTTTTCCACAGCAGTTATATAGATATTAATAGCCTTTTGAACCTCGGGCTCATAAAACTGAATATACAGCTGGTTATAAAACTCATCAATTGCCTCATCCGGCAATCCAGCTGGCGGATCCATGAATGCAACAGAATTAGCAAAGTCTTCATACAACTCACCTGCTCTAACGCAGGAAGCCATGAACCACACATCCACATTGTAGGTAAGTGATTTCCCGTACCAGCTCTCTACTTCGCCTTTGAGCTGAGCTTTCTGCTGAACATTATCCGGGTTCACAATCATAGCGTCATAGTTAATTCTGATAATCTCGCCTATACGGAAAGCGCTCCTGGCAGCATCAACAGCAGGCCCCTCTCTGTAAAGATCATATGTCTCCACACAAGCCATGTATTTTTCTCGTGCACCCATATAATCATATGCATCATACAGGTAGTCTCCTGTTTTACCCAGAGCAATAACCATTGTAGCCGGTGAAGCGGCTTGTTCATCGATAATGCGGTTGTAAACACCGATAGCAAGTCCGTCAGCCCCACCATTCTCATAGGAAACAGCGGCACTGTACAATGCAGAGTTCATCCCCTCAGCCATTGGAAAACGAATGTAAGCATCAAGATATGTATCTCCTGCAAGAATGTAATGCTCAGCCTCCATGGCAAGGAAAGCCGCTCGCATCATACCCTCCGGAGCCTGAGGAGATTCCGGGTAGGTATTGGCCAGAAGGGTAAAGACTCTGATAGCACTTGATATGTCTCCGGCTTTTCCATAAGTCTCACCTGCGTCATACAACGCAACCGGTGCAACATCCGTGCCGGGATGAGATGTAGCAGACTCTTCATATCTGGCAGCAGCAATAAGAAGTGATTCCGTATCTTCAGACTGGGCCAGAGCTTCAGCATCTCTGTAGGAAACAGCTGCTGCAAGCGCAGCTACATCAGCCCCAAGATCTTCACCGGTAACAGATGCAGCATCAGCCGCTCGACCATACCACAGCTCGGCATCCGAAAACATCTGCTCAGCTTCATAGGCAGAGGCAAGGAACCTAGCCGATCTGGCTGTGTATTCCGATCCTGGGAATTCATTAAAAATTCTCATATAAGATTCTCTGGCAACAGCATAGTCATTTGCATTGTAATGACTACCAGCATCGTTGTACAAAAACTGAGCGGCATACTCACCGGTTGGGTAATTATCTGCATAGTACATACTGATCTCATGCATCTTTTCCCTTAGGAAAAGGCTGTCAGCACCGGATTTCTCGTATGCCTGACCGAAAGCACTAAAGGCATTAACTGCTGCGTTCTCTCTCTGCTGGGCCGAGGTACTGTCGTAAACAACTTCAAGATAAACAGTACCGGCTTTTGCAAGATCGCCTGTATTGTAATAGGAGTCACCAAGAAGGTATCTGAATTCATATGCCTGTCTGGATTCGCCGTAATCAGCAAGGTACAGTTCAACTTTCTCTATAAGGCTTGAATAGCTCTGACTTACCAGTTGAGGGTCTCCTTCTGCAACCTGCTGAGCATGGTATTGTATGGAGTGTTCCAGAGCTGATGCGCGCAGAGAATCCACTTCAGCAAAAATACTGGAGTCTCCGAGCATATTTGCCCACTCGCTTTGTAAGCCATACCTCTCAACGATCTGCTCTCTGGCAATGGCTGCATTTGCAAAATCTCCGGCACCCTCGTACGCCACAGCAATCCTGGAATGAATAAATGGAGCTGAAGAGCTGTACGGATCTCTTTCAAGAAGAGACTGATATGATTCTATCGATTCCAGCCAGAAACCCTGATCCATGTAAAAATCACCCATCTGGGTCAGAACATCAATTGTAACCCGATCATCACCAAAGGAATCAAGGAAATTTGTTGCAAGCAGTACCGGCGGGCCGGCTTTCTGCTCCATGAAATCGTGAGCAAGGTACTCGATTGCCTCACTGACCATATCTGTACGACGCTCAAGACCCAGATCATCCATTCTGCGACTGTCCCTGATCAGATATCCGAACAGTGCAATTGAATGCTCGTACTCATTTAGCAGATATGCAGTCCAGCCAAGTTTGTATATGCCGAATTGATAGATGGTAGAACCGGCATCAGGATAGTCGAGAACCTGATTGTAAAAGACATAAGCACTGTCAAAATCAAAAGAGTCAAAGAAGAAGTCTCCTGCACGGAGAAACGTTTCCGGAGCCAGTGCGCTCTCCGGAAACTCGGCAAGAAGTCGTCTGTAGCTGGCCACTGCGCCAACAGGGTCTCCCATCTCGTTAAGAGCATAGCCAAGAGAATACAGGGCAATATCCTCGACTTCGCTATCGGGATACTGAGTTAGCACTTTCTGGTAAAGGTCGATAGTTCTGGAGTAATCTGCAGGAATAAAATCTCCACCAGCGAGGGCAGTTCTGTCAAGATAACTGTTTTTGTCTATCTCATAGTAAAGCTGCGCCAGACGTACATAAATATCTGCTGTGAATCTGCTCTCTGGATAGTGAGCAAGATATTCCTCAAAATAGCTTGCACATTCAATTCCGGATTCATCTATTCTGGTCTGCAGAGAAATGGTTTCTGATCGTCTCTGCTCGCTTAAAGCCACAGCTCTGACACTGTCCCCTTCCGCGTAGCTATCAGAGATCCGGGCATTGTAATAAGCACCAAGATAAGTAAGTGAATCCCGCTTAAGTTCCCTCTCTATAAATGTAGCTATTGCTATACCGTACTGAGTCTCCTGCATCCAGTCGTGATCCGCTGCCATTCCCGAATCCATCTTACTGGCCAGATCCTGCAATGCCAGACGGATTCTGGAAACTTCCTCTTCCAGCTGCAGCAGCTCTTCTCTGTCTGCGGGACTGCCGGCATAATCAACAACAGTCTGAGTGTTCTCTATTTCCAGAGCAAGCCTTTCCGCGCTGGCCCTTGAAGCAGAAATAAGTCTGTTGATCTCTTGCAGCATTGTCTCTGAATCCATACCAACCGGCATTGAAAGAGATGCTTCAAATCCTGAAATATCTACAAAGAGAGCTCGCAGGGAAGCTTCCTCGGCTTCAATAAGTGAGACAAGCTCCATATCTCCCTGCATATAGGCTTCTTCTTTAAGTTCGGTAAGCCCCAGTCGAATACGATCCAGTCTATCCCGCTCGGAAGCATACTGATCGGTAACATCTTCCCCGGACCGGAAGGTATCGTAAAAATCGGTTGTCGATCCATAATCTTCCATCAGCTGCCTGAACATAGATATGGCTATATCAATATCCTGAGCCCCAAGAGCACAATTGGCCATAGCAAGCTCAAACTCACTGCTGAGCTCAGAACCCGGCATTTCTTCAATAACTCTTTCGGCTAGATTGTAAGCGGTCTGATACTCTTCCAGGCGCATGTATGTCCAGGTAAGTCCGAGCATTGCAACATCGTAATATGCACTGAACGGAGACACTTTCTGATACTCATCAGTGGCAAGATCAAGTTCCCCCTGATCAACATATATCTGGGCAATGGCGATCCTGGCTCTGTCAGCAATGCCTGTTTCATTTCTGCCTGCCTGATCAACGACCTTATGCAACTCTGTAATAGCAGCCTCAGAATTATTCTCTGCGACATAAGTTACTGCCACAAGATATGAGGCAAGACAAGAATTCTCTGCGGATGCAGATATCTGCTGTAAAATTCTGCGGGCATCTGCAAATTCACCCATGTGATACCTGGCCAGACCACCGACAATCAAGGCAATATCGGCATACTCGAAAGCGGGAGAGACTTCTCTCAGCTTATCAAAGTAATCAACTGCCCCTTCGTAGTCCTGTAATTCAAAGTAGATCAGTTCCAGGCGAAAAAGTGCAGCATCGTAGTATTCTGAATCTGAGAAGTTTTCGACTACCGATATGAAAGCATCTCTTGCCCAGACAATGGAGCCACTTGTATAAAGCTCTTCGCCAAGCTCAAAGGCAGACTGAGCGCTGAAAAGAACTGAACGCTGCCTGCGGAGTTGAATCAGCTCTGCCTCTATTCTTGCAAGCCTCTCTTCTTCCCGCATGATCTGGCTTTCAAGATTGGCAAGCTCTTCCTGCGCTCTGCCCAGAATTGCACCTATCTCTTCGTTGATCTCAGGATCAGGATCAGGCACCTGAGCCAAAGCAGAAACAGACAAAAAGAAAACTGTAAGCAGACTGGTTAATAATCGAACATGAAAAACCATCGCTGAAACCTACCTGGGCTCGTCGAGAAGATCACGAAGCCTCTGAAGCTCGGATTCTGCAGCTCTACGCCTTGCTTCAAGCTCGTCAAGCCTCGTCCTGGCTCTCTCGATACACTGTTGTTCTCGCTCAAGTTCAAGACGACCGGCTCCCAGTAAAGGACCAAATCTTGAAGAAACGGCAATAGTAATTTTTGAATTCTGCATTACATCCTGCTTGTTCTGACCTTCCGGAGCAAATAAAGTCTGCTCTAGTTCAGCCCATGCAAGGTGAAGATTAACGTGCTTTCCAACCGCGTAAGTCATTCCAAGATTAAAATCCCGCCCGTCCATTTCGAATGCCAGAGAGAAATCCTCACCCGGCTCCCAAACCATGGATCCGAACAGACCGTTTGCAATAGAACTGCCTATACCCATGGCGCCACCTTCACCGATCACACCCACGAAGCGGCCTATACCAATACCCAGATTCAATGTAACAGGCATGCCAATAAGATAACGCATGTCTTTGGAGGCTACGCCATACACTGACCAGCTCTGGGCATGAGAATAATTATATAAACCGTCCTGGTCCCATATTCCGGGTATGCGGCCTGTAGAATCAGGTTCTCCCGGCGGGCCTGAAAAGCAGTCTACATGTTCAGAACCAATACCATTCTGTACGCCAAGGGCAAATGCAGGAACCGCTATTCCCTCTTTCAGGATGGCTACTTTCGCATTAACAACAAACCCTCCGTCTGCCAGATAAGCAGCACCAATATCACCATAGCTCAATATCCCGAACTTCAGATAACCGGTAAGCTTAATATCACTGTCTGCCACACCAAGAGAATCTTCAAATGAAAAAGCTGTTGCTGCTATTCCAACTTCAACCTCGGTGTGCTCAAGCACATAGGCATTGGGAGCATTAATTACACCACCGTATGCGTAAGGAAGGGAACCTGCAAATACAGCAGCTGCACAGACAGGTAATAACCAAAGTGAAAAACGCATATAACTCCTCTGTAGTTGCCGGAACATAACCCACACTAATATCCCTCTAATCGAACTTAATATCACAAACAAACAAGGCTTAGTCAAGCTTCCCATGCTCTGCAGAAACACTGCCAAACATAACAATGGTTGACCTCTTCATGCTATACAGCTATTTTCGATATACTGAAGGTCATTACGCATTATCAACAGGGAGGCTATCTATTGAGTTCCATTGCATTATTATTGTTGACTGTTTCCGGCATTCTGCCTATATGGGAACTTCATCTTGATGCAACACCCAGAGGAAACTCTCAGCTTATTACAAGAAGTAACTCTCAACAGATACTGCTGATTCCACTGGGAACTACAGGGCTGGGTGCCTGGAATTCAAGCGGAAGCCAATTGCCGGGTTTCCCCCTGTCCAGCGGGGTAGGGGTTGTGCTGCGACCTGCTGCAGTACCCGGCTCAACTGGAGAAACGCTTATTTCATATGCAGATAATGACGGATTCGTACACCTTGTAGATTTCAGTGGAAATGAAGCATTCGGATGGCCGGTGAACAGCAACAGCAATGTGATCACAAGTATCACCGCAGTAGATCTTGATGACAACGGCAGTTTTGAGATAACATTCGGAACCAGCGATGGCCTGGTTCATCTTTTAAACTCAGGTGGGGAAAATATAGAAGGCTTTCCTGTTGATCTGAATTCGCAGCTTCAATATCAGCCTACCAGAATAAGTTTGGGCGGCGGTTTTAACGACGGGCTTATCTGTGCCACCAACAACAGCAGAATTACTGTTCTGGGGATAGACGGCCTGACTCTGCCCGGCTGGCCGAAGCTTACTGAGTACCCCACGGGTACCACTCCGGTATCGGGTGATGTGAACGGTGATGGTCAGACCGATGTTATTTTCGCAAGCCAGGATGGCAAAGTTCATCTTTACAATCTGCTGGGCGAGGAGCAGGAGGGCTGGCCATTTTACATGGATGCCCGACCGGTACCTGGAGCTATCGCTATAGGTATTGTCGATATGGAACTGCAGCTTCCTCAGATTGCGGTAGCCTGCATAGACAGTACCGTCTACCTTCTTAATGGAGACGGATCCCTGGCCGGTAGATGGCGCTGGCCCAACCACACTGATTCCAGACCGAATCAACCAATTATTTCCTACACTGAAGCAGGTCCTTCTGTAATAACAACCACTCACAGTGGCAGAATTTATGCGTGGGACGCTTCGGGCAGACGGGTAAATGGATACCCCTTAATAAATTCAGGGAACATTACATTCTCACCTGTAATTGGAGATATGGATGGGAACGGCACAATGGAACTTATTGTGACAAGCGCAGGAGGCATTGTCTCTGCATATCCGATCCAAGGGCATTTTACAACAACATGCACATGGCAATTGCCACTGGGAGATCAGTACAATTCAGGATGTTATGGCTCCGACTTCCTTCCGGTTGTGGAAGTAGAACAGATCACAGGGGAATTTGGTGGGCCTGTTTCAATATCTTACACTGTCAGCTGCCCGGAATGGACAGGAATATCTGTTAGTTATTCAACTGATGCCGGTTACACCTGGAAGGAAACTCGTAATTACACTGAACACGCCGGTTCGATCACCTGGAATTCTAATATGGACCTTCCAGATGAAGACCAGAGAAGGTGCCTTTTAAGAATAACCCCATACTCTAATTACGGACCTGGCGAAAGTGGCATATCCGGGCTTCTTCATATCGACAACAACAACCCCCCGGTGATTCTTATGGAATCACCTGTAAGAATTGATGACTCCAGATTCAGGCTGGGGTATGCGGTGGAAGACAGAGAGGGAGACATCATTCAACTCCAGGGCCAGTTTTCTACTGATGGTGGAGACAACTGGCAAACAATGCACATCAGCGGAAGCAGTATAGAAATTGAACCCTGGTTTTACGGAGAACCGGTAACCTGGAATGCAGTAAATGACCTTGGACACATTGATGCAGATAATATCAAGCTTAGAATACGAGCGGCAGATGCAGACCCGGGGCCGTGGTACTTTCTAGATGGGCTTCACATCGACACAGACAGACTTCCCAGTGCTCAGATCATTGCCCCTACAACAGAAGTCAATGGAAGAGTCGTACTTGGAGTCAGGCTCAGTGATCCGGATCGGAACATGCTTGATGTTGCCTACCATTACAGCATAGACGGGGGATCAAACTGGCTTCCCGCTACTGTGATTGAAGCAGAGGAAGCGGGTATTGGACGATACGATTTCGAGGTCTTGTGGGAATCCGACAAGGATCTTCCAGGTTTTGATGTAAACCAGGTAAGATTCCAAGCTCTTCCCTCAGACCAGAACAGGGGAATTGCTGTTCCTTCAGCACCGTTTCACGTGGACAACAACTCACGGCCCACAGCAAGAATAACCTCACCGTCGGTGTATGATGTCTTTCGCGGGCTTGTTCCTGTAAATTTCTCTATTACCGACATTGAAAATGATGATATCACACTGAATATCGAATACAGACTGTGCGGTAATGAAGACAGCTGGCACCTTGCGGAAGGGCTGATCAGCAAAGGGCCTTTTGGTCCGGCACGATACAATACAACACTAAGCTGGAACAGTTCAGTTGATCTGCCAGGGGTTTCAAGGCTTGATGTAGACATAAGGATGGTGGCATTTGACGGTGATTCTGTACGATCAGAAACAGTCGGTCCCATAACTCTGGAGAATACGAACATCCCCGAGGTCATCAGAGCTACAACATCAGACATGGATATACAGAGAGGGCTTGCCGATGTCGCATTTGAGCTGGGAGACAGAGACGGCAGAACAATTGATCTATCAATAGATTACAGTTTGAACAATGGTGAAACCTGGCGGCAGGCCACTGTGTCCGGAAATGCTCTTGGTCTTAATCCTCATTCCTACAGCAATACATTTACATGGCACTACGGAACAGACATCATGGGCACAAGGGGTACAGTTCTACTCAGAATTACACCAACGTACCAGGGCAGTAAACTGGGCAGGCCAAGAATTATTGAGCAGGTTTTCCGGTAACCTCTTCCCAGCTGGACTTCCCACAGGTCATTCTAACTGTTTGCGGGGCTTTTTCGCGAACCATGGATATCATATCTGCTGCAATCTTCCGAATGTCCCACTGGGCATGTGCATCATCACGAAGCCTGATAAAATGGTTGAATTCTCTGCCGTTTATAGAGAGTCGGACCTGACGACGATGTGCATTTGTGAGAAGATACTCACCCACCCTGCCATACTTTGAGGCAACATCAGAAGCCTTTGAAGTAGCAATTGTAAACATTTCAGCAAGCCCTGCTTTCTCAATACTGGGCGGTATTGTTACACCCAGAACCGGGTTATAAGCTGAAACAAGCTGTGTACACATCCGGTGTCTTTTCAACTGTGCGTAACCGGTGGCTGATATTGTAATTCTGAAATCAGCCCTGAACAGCTCCCAGATCCTAGGAAGTGCGTCGTGAATTCCAAGATGATCATAAATTCTGTCAAAAGAAGGTTCACCAAAAAGCTCTGTAAGCCACTGAGCTATCCTCTGATCTGAATCGCAACTCAGAAGATCTGCATCAGCCCTTCCCGGAATCGGCATGGGTTGTATGTGAGCAATTCTGTCCATCTCAGTTGGTTCAGTGAACAGCATAAGCGAAGGTGCCACCGGGAATACCGAATCGTAAAGTGCTTTTGACAGATTCTGCACCTCTTTAAGAGGATGTGCCTTCATCCTTCGTATCATGTGCTCAAGCTCTCTTGCATTCACTGTCATTCCCATCTGACTGGTGGTTGCAAGCGGAAGAATGTACCGGGCATCTTCTCTTGCTTCAGTCTTCGAAAGGCCTGTTTCAAGCAATGCTGCTAGAATTTCTTCATAACACTGGAACAATTCAGAGATCACAGAGGAATACTTGCGCAGTTCTTCAGGAAGAACCCAGTCTTCACCTATTCTGATATACCTCTGGGACTTTTCTGTAAAACTGATAAGTCTGAATGACTGAAGCGCCTCGGCAGCAAGTCTTGAAATACCCAGTATGTCAAAGTTGAAAACAGCATGCTCGGCAATGGAACCATGACCGTATTTATAAACAATGGTCTTATTGGATATTCTTGCCTTTTCCACCTCTCCGGCAGATTGTCTGCGAAGCTCTGTTATTGGTGCTGGATCACGGCTGATCCTTGCGTAGGCCGCTGAAATAGTTTCAGGAGTAACTGAATTATTCTCCGTATCTGTATTGTACCCGGCAAGGATAACCTTCACTTCTATCTCCTCAGCGTTTTTCTGCTGCCAGAGCAGCAGCAGGGTTTTCGTATGGCAATCTTGTATGCATAAAATAATGAAGAGAAGCTGCAGGGTCATCTGTGGAAAGTGCCCTTCGAATAATAGACAGGGATCTGTAAAGATCTCGGGCTACTGGAAGCAGTTCCCACCCCCCCTCCAGAAGCGGAATTGATTCAACAAAAGAAGTCATTTCCGGAACTGCTTCATTCAACCACCCGAGAGCGTCTTCAATTCCATTGCCATTAATGGCACTGGAAAGCCTTGCCAGGATCTCGCCACCAGTCTCACCGGTTTTCCAGGGAAGGTAATGAAACTCCTGCATCAGCTCCCACCCGCGGCTGTGGTCTCCAAGCAAAGACGGCCATTGTCTTCGCAGACCAAGAGCAGCTTTCAGCTCCATGGCTCCATGAACAGCAGCAGGAAATATCTCAGAGGGATTAATGAACCAGGAATACTCTTTCTGAACCCTGCCGCTTAATCCAGCCAGATAGATTCGGCGAAGACAGTAGTCAGTTGCGTGAATATTGTCCCAGATAACAGGCTTTGATCCAAGAAGTTCCTCAGCCAGCTTCATGTCAGACATTGTTTCGGAAACAACCATGGGTCCTGTCCAGAAGGAACTCCACCCGCCAGGGATCTGTTCACGCCATACCTGCAGGTATTCTTCAGCCTGAGGAAATCTGTCCAGGAATTCTCCACAGTA
>JAOZLN010000188.1 GCA_029934845.1 Candidatus Sabulitectum sp. | reverse complement strand
TGCAGGATTCACACAAATGGTTTATTGTAATCTTAAGAATACCGCTTACCTATTAGGTTCATTGGGCAGCATTCTGGAAGTGAGTATGCCGGAGTGTACGGTGATTGATGAATTCATTGTATGTCAGTCACCGACAAAACTGGCATTGGGCCCGAGTTCAGAATACCTGTTCGTTGCTGATGGGCCATCCACAAGGATCTATCAGGTATCAATTGATGACAATATAGCTTATGACAATGTCAGAATACGCTTCAATATACATTGTATGGAGCCTTCTCCTAACCCTGACTCCATGATGGTAGGAACGTCTGATGGCGTGTTCCTTGTTGAGGTTCTAAGTCCGGTCAGCCTTCGGAGAACCACATTGAAGCAAGGTATTACTTGCCTTTCCCTGGCAGCTGTACCGTATGATACAATTTTTGTGGGAGTACTCGGTATTCCCCCTTCTTTGGTGGGCACAATTGATTTATTTACTTCACAATTTGAAGAGCCTCCTGCGCCTGAAATTTATGGAACCATCGGCATTGAAGGAACGTCTCACCTTCTGGCAATGGGGCAGGACTGGCAGCATGCCTATGTGCTTAGTTATCTGGGTGACAATACCAGCAGGCTTGTCTCATACAACTACCGTTTTACGGAGACTCCTCTTGAATTGGATCTTCCCGGATATCCACTTGATCTGAAGGTTTCAGGGAATGGAGTTATCTATGCGCTTACAACAGAGTGATCAATTCCATGGTGATTACCGTAGATCCTCCGGGGGAAACAGGCAGCGTATGGCATGGTTACCTGTAAGCTGTTTCATCTTTACAGACGTTGTATCATGATGGAAAACAAAGAAAGAAGAAGTGCAATAAGATCGAGAGTTCTATTCGCTGCAATGCTGTGTTCCGTTCTTTTTCCTGGCTGCACCAATCTCACTGAGCATGAAATGTCTTTTGAAGCAGGTTTACACTTCATTGCGCCTGAAGACTTCACCATTATAAGTACTATTTCAGATATTCCAGGCGCCAGAAGCCTGATGATGTATCCCGGGAATATCTTCATTGCATCCACCGAGGGGCTGATCTACCGGTACGATTCAGAAACCCGGGAGCTGGTGGAAGTTTACCAGGTTGCTGCGCCATCCCCGGCAGGGTTCTCCCAGATGGTTTACTGCAGCTTGAAGAATACCGCTTACCTGATCGGCTCACTTGGAAAGATCCTGGAAGTGAGCCTGCCTCAGTGTACGGTTATTGATGAGTTTACAGTGTGTCAGTCTCCTACAAAGCTGGCTATTGGCCCGGGATCAGAATACCTGTTTGTAGCTGATGGACCGAGTACCAGGATACATCAGGTTTCCGTCGACAATAACCAGGCTTATGACAATGTCTGGATCTACTTCGACATTTTCTGCATGGAGCCTTCTCCTAACCCCGACTCTATGCTGGTTGGCAATTCCGCCGGGGTTGACCTTATCGAAGTTCTAAGCCCCACTGATCTTCGAGGAACCGGGTTGTATCGGGAAGGAGTTATGGTTGCTCTTGCAGCAGTACCGGATGACACAATTTTTGTGGGGATAAAAGGAATACGCAATGCTTCAGTGGGTATTGTGGATGTTTTCATACCGCAGTTTGCAGAACCTCCCCCGCCTGAATTCTATGAAGCAATTGAAATTGATGGAACGGCACATTTTCTGGCAATTGGGCAGGACTGGCAGCATGCCTATGTGCTGAGTTATCTGGGCGACAATTCCAGCAGGCTCATCTCATATAACTATCGTTTTCCAGAGACTCCTCAGGAATTGGATCTTCCCGGATTTCCACTAGATCTGAAGATTTCAGGGGATGGAGTTATTTATGCGCTTACCACTGAATAGTTTTGCAGTTGCTTTGGAGATCTGTTTTTTGGTTGAGCCTGTCCCTGGGTTTTGCAGCTTTGAAATAAATTCTATTTGTCCAGTCGATATTATCGGAGGAGTTATATTATGAGAAGAATGTACTTAGCTGTTCCACTACTGATCTTTCTTGGATGTCTTCACAGCCCTATTGCTGTGGAAGAGCCAGTTCTGGATATGCAGGGCTTTATTGATGTCTTTGAAAAATACGAGGCAGACTGTCCATATTTTGCACACAAAGAAATTGACTGGAAGGAATTGACTGCTCTCTACTACCCTGTGGTCAGCCAGTGCGAGACCGAGGATGAGTACATAGAGGTCATTATTGAGATGCTAGCAGAGCTGCAGGACCCGGCAATCCGTTTTCACAAATTTAACGAGCTGGGAGAACTACTGGAAACAGTATATCCATACATCCAGGAATACGATGTAAATTATGATATGGCTGTTCTTTCGGAGCACTATCTGGAACCGAACGGCTGGGCCGGATGGGAGGATGGCTATTTTAATGGATTTGGCTGGTGCGACCCCTCTTTGCTGCCCTATGTTTTTCTGGATACACTACCTTCTTCCCCGCATGATTCTTCACTTATATTTCTTGATGCCTTCGTTGCGGAATGCATTGTACTTGATGTGCCCGGCGTGATCATTGATGTACGAATGAACCCTTGTGGTGGGGGAAGCAGACATTTTTGCGCTCACGAACTTATGGGTCGATTTACAGACCATTCCCGGGCAGTTGCCATATACAGATCAAGAAGCGGCCCCGAGTATGACCAGTACTGGGATGATCACCCTGCGGTATTCCCTGCCGGGCCTCAGCAGTATACAGGAACTGTTTTTCTACTGGTGGGAGAGAACTGCAACGACAGATCCGAGAACCTGACTGCCAACTTTATGAACTTCCCCAATGTTGTTCTGGTGGGAGACACCACCAGAGGCAGTGTTTCTGGTGCTTTTTCTACTGCAACTCTCACTGAGAGTTGGACTTGCGGGGTTGTTAGAGAGACGATTCTTACCAATGGGAAACACTGGATCGAGGGTGCTGGAATACCTCCGGATACTTTTGTGGAAGCAACGGAAGCTGACTTTGCAGCGGGAGTTGACCCTGTTTTAGACCGTGCAATTGAAATGCTTGAAGAGATCAGATAACCATAAATGAAAGAGGATCTCTTTTATGAGAAAACGAAGTATCAATAGCGTTCTTCCCGGGTTGGCTGAACATTGCAGCAGCTGCAGTAAGCTGTCGGTACTTTTCCAGGGAGTATTTCTTGCAGTTATTATTGTATTCTCCGGTTGCACTGATATTACCGAGTTTGATGCTGCGTTCAATGGGCAGTTGCATATCATTTCTGCAGGGGATCTTTCAACCTTGAACACCATTTCCGGTATTTCCGGAGCTAGAAGCCTTCTCATCTACCCTGGGAACATTTTCATTGCTTCAACTGAAGGTGTGGTCTACCGCTATGATTCCGAGACTCTGGCTTTCGCAGGAGAATACCAGGTGGATTCACCATCCCCAGCTGGTTTTTTTCAGATGGCAATGGACCAGAGCTCGGGTACAGCGTATCTGATAGGTGCCAACGGGAAAATTGTAAAGTTCAGTCTTCCTGATTGTATTGTGCAGGATGTTTATAGTGTCTGCCAGGCTCCTGTGGCGCTGGCAGTCGCCCCGGGAAGACCATCGTATCTTTATGTGGGTGACGGGCCAACAAACACGATCAATCAGGTTTCTACAAGCAGTAATACAGTGCTTGCATCGCATACATTCGACTATCCTATAAAAAGCATAGCTGTGGGTTTGTTTGCCGATTCAATAATTGTGGGAACTTCCAGAGGTACATTTCTTGTGGAAGAACTGGGAGCGGGAAATTTGCGGGTAATTGATGGAGCGGGAGCTGGGTGCAGCAGCATTGACGACATACCTGATGATACCACTTATGTGCTTGCTACTGGACATTCTGTAGGAGTTTTACAATTTTACAAAGATCCTGCCCCGGGTAATCCATCCGCTGAAATTATTGGAAGTGTAGAGATAGAGGGTATTTCTCATTTTGTTGCTGCGGGGTATGACTGGCAGCACTCATATGTGTTGAGTTATATAGGAGACAACACAAGCAGACTTACCTCATATAATCACGCATTTTTTCGGATTGACCAGCAAGTCGATATTCCCGGCTTCCCTCTTGATCTGAAGGTTTCAGGCAGCAATGTGATCTATGCACTGACCTATGAGTAAGATGGTTACCGTTCCCGGAAGAATATTTCCTGCCATTCCTGCTCTGCTGTTCTTTTGTTTTGTTTTGCTGTTTGTTCCCGGTTGCACCAGTCTTACCGAGTACGAAATGGCATACTCGGGTGTGCTGCATATTCTCTCCCCGGCAGATCTATCCACAATTCACACTATCTCGGGCATAACTGCTGCCAGAAGTCTGCTTCTTTATCAGTACGGTTTTCTTATAACCACCACCGAGGGAAAGGTGTTGAGTTACACCTGTGACAGTTATGATCTTGTGGGGGAATACACTGTTGGGTTACCATCTGCTTCTGGTTATCACCAGCTGGCTTACAGCAGTATTGAAAAAACAGCTTATTTGATCGGTTCAATGGGCAAAATACTTGAGCTCAGCTTGCCTGAGTGCGTTGTTATGGACGAATTCAGAATCTGTGAATCTCCTGTAAATATTGTTATTTCAGATGGATCGAACTACATTTTTGTGACAGATGGACCATCGAATCAGATCTATCAGGTCTCTATAGAGAACAACATTGCCTACACATCTGTTCCTGTCGATCTCAATATCAACTGTGTTGAGCCAGGTCAAGATCCCGATTCAATGCTGGTGGGAACATCAGGCGGGATAAACCTTCTTGAGATCCTGGGTCCCGGTTCTCTTAGAAACACCATTCAGAGTGAGCCAGTACCCTGTCTGGCTCTTGCTGCTGTACCTGGTGATACTATTTTTGTGGGGGTAAAGGGTTACCCTGGAGATTATTCAGTTGGAGTTGTTGATGTTATCAATTCTCAGGTTCACATCCCACCACTGCCGGATTATTACGGGCAAGTAGGCATAACAGGAAATACTCATTTTGTTTCCCTGGCCAGGGACAGCACATATGCCTTTGTGTTGAGCAGCGCCGGAAACTCTGTGAGCAGACTGATCTCTTACAACTACAGCACTTTCA
Source organism: Candidatus Sabulitectum sp. (assembly GCA_029934845.1). Classification (GTDB taxonomy): domain Bacteria; phylum Fermentibacterota; class Fermentibacteria; order Fermentibacterales; family JCC-6; genus Sabulitectum. The sequence continues at coordinate 276 of JAOZLN010000188.1, read as the reverse complement.
CCATGGATCATCAGGTATATCTTCCCGGTTTTCCTCTTGATCTTGAAGTATCTGAAGACGGAATTATATATGTCCTTACAACAGAGTGATCGTTACCTGAGAACAGCCATTCTTGTTGTATCACCTTTGCTGCTTCTTATCGAGTAGACTCCCGGAGGAAGGTTTCCAACATCGAAAACAGCCTTTCCGTCCTGCATGACAATTGTTCCACAATTCTTCCTGAAATGTCATGAACAGTAATGGCGGATGAATCATTCTGCGATGCCAGCCTTATGT
>JAOZLN010000018.1:9400-16293 GCA_029934845.1 Candidatus Sabulitectum sp. | reverse complement strand
TTAATGAAGAACCAGAGGGCTGGTATAATGATCGCTGGACTTTCAGCGAGGCAGGGGCAAAAGCCTATTATTATGCAGATCCAGGGAGCTGGATGGAATTTGATATGATTTCTTTCTGGCCCCCTGCACCGGTTCGGTATTTTGTACCTGACGGAGCAGACTCTGTTAGCATTGTTGTGGATCACAGTGTTCACGGATCTGCCGGAGAAGGATATGCGTATGCGAGATTCTATGTTGAAACTCCCACTGCAGGTCCAACCCTGGTTTATGAACAAGTAGCTTACTGGTATGATACTTTCTCGGATGACGAATCTATTGTTTGTACCATAGTTGACCCGCCGAATGGAACCTATCTGGGATTCCATTTTCACGCGGAAGCCGGGGCTGACCCCAGCACTGGATCTGGTAGTATAGACTGGGAGCTTTATCATATGGAAGTGACAGCTTACGGTTCATCTATGAGCATGGAAATTAATACCTGGGCAGGTATCAAGAGTAGTCTTTTTTAAATTAACATTGTGATAAAGCTTCTGTGATCAAGCACAGGCTGCCACAGGAGAGAATTTCTAATTTTCAGAAGAGATTGTGTTATCTCTGCCTCTTCTCAGCAGTGTTTGAACTGTACGCATAGCTGGATCGTCTGAAGTTATGAACACTGTAGCAGGTGCAGCCATCCCGGGATAAAACGCTTCAACCCTTATCTGTCCAAGGGCGGTAATTGAGCATGTTTTTGCATGGTGCAGTATAGACCACAATTCTTCCGGGTAAATGACAATACCTATTTTTTCATCCCGATCTTCATAGAAAAGAAGAAAGTTTTCATAGTGAAGAAATTCATCACCGGCAGTTACGGTAAAACTGGTTTCTGCTCTGTTCACTCTTGCCCACAGTTTCTGCATAGTGAAATTCCAGAGAGTAATATCCATATCTGTTCCAATGGGCTCGCACCCATCTGTAAAGATCTCTATTCCGGTGGCACGATCTCTCGGGGCATCAGGATCTTCGGATTCCATACCGATATCCCGAAAAAACAGATAACCCTGATCAAAGGTTGCAACTGCGTCAGATACTGCATGGGGAACCCCTGCTGTAAGAATCAGTATTGTGAGCCACATGGTCTGTATCTCCTTAATCTTCTGCAAGCACTATGATGAAATCTTCGCTGCAGAATTGAATAAGATCACTTTTTCCGGGATTCACAACTATGCCGTATTGATACTCGGGGTTGCTCCGCCTCGAGTTGATCCGGTACCCGATTGCAACCTCGTTAAGTTCAGTGGCGCTCTTCACAACAGTATAGAAGTTAACCGGCTCTTCTGTGGTGATGTATCGCGCTACCGGTTTCAGGTAGATCTCGGAACCGTCCGGGTCAAAAAGATCTGTGAAGATCGCACTGAGGTCTTTGTTCTCGGATATCTGTGTAAGCAGAAGGCTTAAGAGCTGGTCGCTTACGATATAGTCATCAGCTCCTGTGATCTCTGCAAGATTCCTGTTTCTTACATCTCTCATCTCGCTTACCAGAGAAAAATGTCTGCCTAGTTTGTCTGCAATGTCTCTTATGTGAAGAAGGGTCATCAGAGTGGAGGAGTCTGCGGTTTGAACATCAAGGTCGTCCGAATAACTCAGAAGAATAATATGGTCATATTGTTGAATGGAAAGATCTTCTAAAGTGTTGCGATCTGTTGTATTGCCGGGTGTGTACCGAACAGAAAGATTTTTAAGATCTTCGGGTATCTCCGGAGCGCACAGTGTTTCATCTGCCACAAGCGTAAGACTGGAACCTGGATAAAGGTAGTTGGAAAGCTCTCTTATTATAATGGAGGCTCTCCAGTTCCATCCCAGCATAACGATCTTGCGAGGGGTGTTGTCTTCACTGGTCGAATGGGAAATAGATTTGTACTGTATCCCGATGTTGGTTTTATCAGACAGAACAACAGTATCGTCATCCTCGGAAATTGCGATAATGAGATCACCCGGAGAAACAGTTCTGTCCATTGCTGGATTAAGCAGGATACCGTTGCCCTGGGTCTTAAGCCCGATCACGCTGCTGTGTTCATATAGAGAAAGAGTCTCCGAAAAGGTTTTTCCGGTAAGAAGAGGCTCATGCTGGAAGTAGATCTCGTCTCCGTCGTAGTCAAGAAGTTCCTGATAAACAATGGAAAGACCTGACTGAAGGCATGTCTGGGCAGCCATTCTTGCTATGAGGTCGCCGGCAAGAATTACCTCCGCCTGATCCCCTCCAACAATTTCAGCTGCCTGCAGGTTATCGGGGTTGTTAATCAGAGCAACCATGTGAACAGGTTTGTTCTCTGCAGTGGATCTGCTTGTAATCGCAAGCATTGTCTTGATCACTTCCGGATCAGGGTTTTCGCTGTCAGGAGAAAGGATGATGATCGATTTTGATGTGTGCAGACTGATCCTTTCCAGATCGCCGGGTTCAGCGGGATTACCGGTTCTACAGACCACCCTTGTGTTTCTCATGGACGGAACTTTCTCTTTGATCTCTTCTTCCATCTCAACTTTATCTTTGTTTGCCATGATGGTTATGCAGGGGTTCTTCTGATTCTCATTCGCAATAGAAAGTTCTGATGCTATGGTAAAAACCTGTTCCGACCAGCCGAGAATTACCGTGTGTCCAGTCTCTACCACTCGAGATCGCCCTTTTCTTAAAGAATCAAGTTTCGTATCCAGCCCGGTGGTCAGAATACCGATGAGTGCGCTGAAAATAAAAATACCGCTGAAAGTTACCAGCAGCATGCTCAATAGAAATCCCGGGCCACCCTGGTCTCCACCTATGGTACCGGGGTCCATAGTTCTCATAAGACTCATCCAGAGAAGTGTAGGAAATCCTTCATTTTCCGGCGCTGTACCTGTTGCCATGATGATCAGAGAGAATACTAGAATGAGTATTCCTGATAAAACACCAAGCCAAATGATCAGACCAGCGGTCCCCCGGGACATCATGGTATCGAATGCATACCTGAATTTGTCTTTTCTGCTGAATTCACTGCTCATAAACTGCTCCCCGGTAATTGAAATGTTTTTGCTGAAAGGTAGAAATTAACGGTTTAGAAGAGCAGAAGCAATTCCCTTCTTGCGGCAGAGATCAAGAAACGCTTCCATGTCGGAACGGGAAAGAATACTGTTACGGATAGAATCCGATGTTATGTTCGCAAGCTTTAATTCAAGAAGCTTCAGAGCTTCTTTCAAGATCATGATACTTTTTTCTTTATCTCCGCCTGCTTCCAGAGCTTTAAAAAGATTACCGTACATGAAGATCAAGTCTTCGTGTGTTGTTTCTGCTGTATCCGCTATTGATCGTTCTATAAGAGCTATGGCCTGATCGATGGTTTCCTGATTCTCTGCAGAGTGAAAAAGCATAACTCCTTTATAGTGGAGGATCCAGTTCTGGAAAGCAGAGTTGCTACTGTCTTCCTGAATATCCTGGAGGATATCCTTGCAGACCTGATACTCGCCCAGTGAAAGAAGGGCTCTTACTCTTCTCAACTCGGTGTCATTCCTCATTTCTGTGCATTTCAGCTCACCAAATATATTAGAGGCGTTAAAGAAGTACTCGGAAGCCCGGCTGTTTTTGCCTGCAAGCAAGGCAAGTTGCCCCAGACCGAATTGACCGTATGCCATTCCAAGGCGGTTCTCGATCTTGTTGCTTAACTCCAGGTACATCTGGAAGTACCTTCTGGATAGATCAAGCATGTTCAGTTGTGCGTAAGTCTCGGCAATATTGTAGTATCCAATTGCCAGCCCCAGCCTGTCGCCAAGCTTGTTATTCAGTTTGATCACCTGCTTGAGGCTGTCCAGAGATGAATTGTAATCACCGCTGTATGCATAGAGATCATGCATGTTATTCAGGATCAGCGCTTCTCCTGTGGGATCATTCTCGCTAACGCATATTTCCAGCCCACTCCGGTACAGTTCCAGAGCCTTTTCCGGTGATCCTGTATCGTTCTCCAAATCCGCCATTCTGGCGAAGTACATACCCTCAAGTGCTTTGTCTACCCCTGGTGTTTTACTCTGCAGCAATTTCTCTGCGAGTTTCAGTTGCTGCATTGCCTCCAGGGGTTTGCTTTGCAGTCTGTATATAAATGATGTTTCCAGGTGAGCACCTACCATATTACCCACAAGAACTCCCGATGGTGACTTAATTGAATTACCTGTGGTGATCGCCTTCTTGAAATAGTCGATAGCAGTAGGGTACATGCTTCTGCGAAGATAATTCCTGCCCAGGCGATGGTAGATCGCGCAAAGATCAACAGGGTCATCGGTAAGAGCCAGAGCTTTTACCAAATGCTTTTCTGCAAGTTCAGCCTGGCCTGTGATAGAAAAAAGAATTCCAATGTTGATCTGTGCGTTAAGAAATCCTGTTTCGCTGTTGCTGGATGAGACCAGCTTAAGGTACTTCTGATACCAGTAGATGGATTCAGAATGAAGTCCCATGACGAAAGTTTTGTTTGCTGCGCTTCTGGAGTATTCGGTAGCTTTGTCATTGTTTCTGCTCTTGCAGAAATGGTATGCGATCTGTGTGGTCAGATCGTCTTTCGAGTCTTTGTTTCTGGCCTCCAGCAACAGTGCTGTTTTTTCGTGGAGAATTTGTCTGAGTGAAGGAGATATCTTTGAGATCAGATGGCTTTTCATTACACCGTATGAGAAAGTGTAAAAGCTTCCATTGTCTTTAATAAGTCCCATTCCTACAAAGCGGTCAAGTTTTTCCGCAATACTGTATTCATCCATGGACGTAAGCTCAGCCAGCAGCCCAAGATCCAGAGGATCTCCTGCAAGTGCAGCCCGTTTAAGAACTGTTTTCTCTGCTACTGTGCAGTTACCGAGCATTATCTCAATTATGGAAGAGATCTCACCGGGGAATTCCTCTTCATCCGGCTCCTGCCAGATACAGATATCTTCTTTACCTATGCTTAAATACCCCATTTCGAGACCCCAGCTGATAAGCTTGCGCAGAAAAAGAGCGTTGCCACCACTCTGTCTCATCATATAGCTCTGCACTTCGTCAGGAATTCCCGAAGTCTTCATTACAAAGAAAACCATGGTTCTTACATCGGTAGGTTCCAGTGGAGACAGATGAATTCTTTTTGAAGGTATAGTGATCCATACAGATGTAAGCAGCTTTAAGGTTTCGCTGGTTCGACTCATTCCGATGTACAGGATGCTGGCCTCGGGTATTGAGGCAATTACCTCGGATGCAAATTGAATACACTTCTCTGAGGCCCATTGCAGATTATCTATGGTCATTACAAAGGGAAAGATTCGGGAAATTTCTTTCAGGATAACCCCAAGATCTTTCCTGTTTCGTGCACTATCTGCATTTGAGGCTGATGAAACAGTCCTGGATCTTTCTTTGAAAGAGAATTCTGCAAGTTGTTCTGCTGTTGATCGTTCAATTGATCCAACGGCCATTGTAAGTGAAGAGATCTGGCTTTCCGATAGCAGGTTCATAGCTTTCCTGATAATGCTTAGGATAAGGAAATTCTCTTCCTGAAAAACGGGGTGGGCCTCTGTGGATAATACAGAAAGGTTCTTAAACTGACAGTAGTTGAGCAATTCCTCTATAAGTTTTGTTTTGCCTGTTCCCTGAAAACCGGTTAGCAGGCAGAATCTTGCAGAATCTGACATGGTGCTGTCAACAAGCTCTCTTAGCTCATGAAGTTCATCTCTTCTTCCAACCATATGGGAAAAGTCAGGTTCGACATCTTTAAGAAAACCCAGGTCTTCCGCCAGAACAAAACGCCCTCTTCCGGTTTCCTTGGCATGATACAGTGCCTGATCAGCCATTGAGATCAAGTCTGATATTTCCTGATCCTCAGATCTGCTCTGGGCTATGCCCATGGAAACACTGATGCTGGACCCTCCAGGCAACTCTCCCTTCCTGAATTCGAAAAGAAGTCTCTGTGCAAGATCAAGTGCGTTGTCGCCACTTGTGTCCGGAAGGATCACAATAAATTCATCCCCCCCGAAACGAAGTGCATAGTCGTCGCTTTTCAGGTTGATCTTAATGGTTTGTCCTACATGGGAGAGGATAGTATCGCCGGTCAGGTGGCCATATATATCGTTTACCAGCTTGAAATGATCAATGTCTAATATCACAAGAGACCATGGATGGTCTCGCTTTGAGAACTGCTGGTTCAGATATGGTAGAACTGATCTGTTTCGCAGCCCGGTGAGGGGATCAATTCCCGGATCTTTTCCGTTCCCGTTCCCGTTCAATGAATTGAAAAGCAATCAGGTGTATGCATTTTCTCACCCCCTCCCTCTGTTGGAATACCCAGACTACATACTACACAGTACAAGCATATTTCATTCCATCTGCAAGAGAAGGATTAGTATTCAGATAATGAATTAAGTCCGCTTGTTCTCTGCTGATCAGAGAGACAAATGCAGCATTACCGGATACTTCCATCTGGATCTGCATAAGTAGCAAGCCAGTTGCCTGTTTCCCACAAGGTGTGCATAACAGATTCTCTTGCAGAATAACTGTGTCCTTCCAGTGGAAGCATTACCAGCCTTGATATACCTCCCATGCCTTTTATGGCACCGAATAAACGCTCGCTTTGTATGGGGAAAGTGCCTGAGTTGCTGTCTTCTGCTCCATGAATGATCAGCAGTGGTTCGTTTATTTCGTCGGCAAACATGAAGGGTGACATCTGCCAGTATACTTCCGGAGCTTCCCACAGGGTTCTCTGCTCGGATTGGAAGCCGAACGGGGTGAGAGTACGGTTATAGGCACCTGATCTTGCCAGCCCTGCTGCAAAAAGGTCGGAATGTGCCAGAAGATTTACTGTCATAAATGCACCGTAGGAATGCCCGCCTATAACAAATCGGTTGCGATCGCCAACTCCAATATCTACAACTGCATCCACTGC
>JAOZLN010000018.1:0-9390 GCA_029934845.1 Candidatus Sabulitectum sp. | reverse complement strand
GGCGTTCATTACAAGTTGCTGAATGTATGTATCATTGGGACTGTTGTTGCCCTGGCCTATTATTGGCATTGAAGGGTCATCCAGTACTGCGTACCCCATAGAGAGCCATATCAGTGGAGACCACCAGCCCACATAATCAAACTCGTAGGGTGAAGAGGTTATCTGAGCTGCAGCATCAGAGGAAATGAATTCTTCAGGATAAGCCCAAACTATAACCGGCAGAGTGCCATCATTCCGGGAGTAACCCGGTGGAGTATACAGAGTACCTGAAAGTTCAATGCCGTCTGATCTGGTATAGGTGATCAGTTCTTTTGATATTCCCAGCATTTGCGGGGTGGGGTAAGGGAAGTCGGTAACTCTGTATTCTGTACCGTCACTGAGATTTCTCATGAAATAGTTCGGATACTCCTGTGGGGCTTCACGGAGGAAAAGAAGGTTGTTTCCCGAATTGTCTGCAAAAGCCATTGGCCTTTCATAGTAAGGGGCTTCAGAAGTAAATACTTCCACAGATTCAAGTGTATTCAGGTCGACTCTTTTCAGGAATGGGATGTTTCCTTCGGGTGATGCTCCATTTCCGGTCATCCAGATCGATTCCCCGTCAGTTGAGAAGAGGATCCGCCTGCCAGTTTCGTTAAAGATGGTCATGGGAGTTCCCGGATCATTGTAGGCATCTTCCCACGAGTAATCAAATACAAGTTCAGCAGAGAATTCCGGGTAGTCAGGCGCAATTCTCCAGGTTCTCATGTTTCTTGTTGGCCACCACCATTCAGATATCAGTGCCAGCGAATCTGTTCCCCAGTCGATCCCACCGTATCTGTTCTGAAGCAGCGCAAGCTCGCACGGACTTTCCTCAAATGGGGCTTTCAGCAGAAATACCTGGTCGCGATAATCTGCTGATTCGCCGGCATTACCGCCATCAACTGCTTCTACCCAGCACAGTGTTGCCGGTGTATCTGCTCGCCATTCCACTGATCGCGGGCCGTTGTATACACTTCCAAAAGCCAGGGGAATGTTATCACGAACAGGAAGATCCGCCACGGTGTGTACAGTATGTCCTTCAAGGTCGCGTACCTCAATTCTCATGGGGAATCTTGAGGCTGTAACAGAGTATGAGAATGGCTCATGCAGAATATGTACAAGAACAAGATCTTTTCCCGGCGCCGGGTCAAAATCCCAGATAATTCCCGGAGTACCTATTGCAGAGATGTTCCCGTTCAGATCAACAACCGAGAGCTGTGAGGTGAGATAGTAAGTGAAAAGATCTTCATCATGATTATTTCTCAGCAGGTCCTGCAGTGTTCTTACTGGTGCTTCTTCTCCCGTAGTCTCCTGAACCACAGGCCCGGCGGGTACATAGTTCTCAGAGGGAGGAGGTACCGCGTTTCCAACTTGTGTGCAGATCAGAATTCCATTGCTTGCAGGAAGCCATTTTGGAAATGCTTTTGCAGTAAGACTAAGTGAAGGCTCTGTGAGCCTTCGTGCAGATAGAGATGAAGTTTCAATCAACCATAATTCCACTCCATTGGCAGTTTCATTGGTTATGGCAACCATTGTGCCATCTGGAGACCATGCTCTGCTCAGAGAACGAAGCTCGTCAGGCAGCCCCTCTATTCTGTGTGTTTCCAGGGTTTCCATGTTCAGCAGTACGATCTCTGTGTAGACAGTGGTTCGTGTGGGAGCAAGGGTTTCCGGCCTGAAACGCATTCCAGCCAGCTTCAGCTCCGGCTGAGACAATTCAAGTATGGTGGTGTACTTTCGGGGGGTCCGAAGAATGCACCACTGAAAGTCAGGTGAAATGCTGATTCTGGGTGACGCAGGTGCATCTGCTATGTCTATAATGGTCTGGTGCGGTTCCTGGTAATCAATTGCGGAAGATGCTGTGAGAATAGTCAGGAGAAAAATTATGACTGAACGGTTCATGCAAACTGCCTTCCATAACAAGTGAACAAGATCTTACCCTTTCATGGAATATGCAAAGGAGAACAGAACATGGCGAATCTGTTGCAATCCCTGAAGGATCATTTCAGGGGTTTCAATCAGTCTTCACAGCAATCCAGTAGAAACTTTTCTTGAATACACAGTTTCAAGTGATCAGCCCGCTGCAGTGGAGGTTGTTCTCCGGGGAATGTATGGTGCAGGGGTGGCGTGCTGCCGCCTCTGCTTTGCCCCCGGAACCAGGCAAGCTCAGATATGTTATCTTAACAAGATTGCAGGGCTGCACAAAAGAGAAGGGGTGTTCCTTTGAGAATCTTACAGTACAAGAGACCATCCACATATCTCATCGTACTTTCCTTCCTGCTGCTCAGTCTTGGCTTCATCATGGCCTACCATGTACACAGTACTGTAGAGAATCTCCGGTTTGATGCAAAAATAATAAATGAGACCGGTATGATACGAGGATTGATTCAGCGAGTAACAAAACTGGTTCTTTCTGATTCTGCGGAATTATCAGATGAGATAACAGTGGAAATTAACAGGCTGTTCGCCCATTTCATATCTGAACAGAACAGAAGCAGACACCACGGGGTAAACCAGAGCGTCTTTGACGGAATTCTAAATCTGAGGGAGGAATGGCATTCCCTGGAAAGACTGCTGTCAGAGTTCCAGATAAACCCATCCGGAGCAATTGGACAAGAAATAGTCATGGAGAGCGAGCATTGCTGGACAGCAGCTGATTCGGTGGTTCTTGCAGCACAGGTGGCAACTGAGGGCAAAGTCGGCAATTTTCAGTTGTTCTACACTATTCTTGGAGTAAATGCTATTACGGTAATTCTGGTAATACTGTATGTAATTCTTTATGTGCGCAGGAAGCTGGAGTATGAATCATCGCATGATTCTTTGACAGGGTTGCTGAACAGAAGATCTTACGATAAATTTATTCAGGCAGAGACTGCCAGAAGCACAAGATACAGTTCCAGTTTATCGCTGATAATCTTTGATGTAGACAGATTCAAGGTTATTAATGATCGTCACGGTCATGGTATCGGCGACCTGGTTTTTGTTGATCTGGCCCGGGAAGTGGCTGGCCTTGTAAGAGAAACTGATATGGTCTTCAGAGTGGGTGGTGATGAGTTTGTTGTTGTTTGCCCGGAAACGGATGCAGACGGAGCTTTCCGGCTTGCAGAGAAAATGCGTATAAAAGTTGAACAGTATGCATTTGCTACAGACAATACCGAGACAATAAGCCTGGGGATCGCAGAATTTCAGAAAGACACCACGAAGGAACAGTTGTATTGTCGTGCAGATGAAGCGCTTTATCATGCAAAGAACAACGGAAGGAATCGCTCTGAGGTATGGATCTGCCCACAGTAAATGGGTAAGAAACATGCATGGCGAACCAGATGGATTGACCTGCAGGCCAATCCACTGATTCAATTCAGATATTTATTTTTTCTTTCCGTGCAGTTTCTTCCAGGAGTCTCTCAGGGTGATAGTGCGGTTAAAAACCATCTTTTCCGGGGTTGAATCCGGATCAATACTGAAGTAGCCCTTCCGTTCAAACTGGCAGACATAACCGGGCTCATTGTTTTTCATGTGATCTTCAACCATGCAGTTTGTAACTGTACTGAGTGAACCCGGATTCAGGTGAGATGTGAAATCTACTCCATCTTCGTTGTCCATTGGATTCTCTTTATTGAACAGCCGATCATAAAGTCTAACTTCAGCAGGGAAACTGTGTGCAGCAGAAACCCAGTGCAAAGTTCCCTTTACTCTTCTTCCGTCCGGGGCATTCCCGCCTTTCGTATCAGGGTCATAGGTGCATCTGATCTCTGTGATGTTACCATCTTCATCTTTTATAACTCCGGTACAGGTTACCAGGTATGCATAACGCAGTCTTACCTCTCTGCCAGGCCCCATTCGGAAGAACTTTCTGGGGGGATCTTCCATAAAGTCATCCCTCTCTATGTAAAGTTCTTTTGTGAATGGTGTGGCTCGAGTGCCTGCAGATTCGTCTTCCGGATTAACCACGTAGTCAAAATGCTCAGTTCTGTCCTCCGGATAATTCTCTATAACAAGCTTAACCGGGTTCAGAACAGACATGGCTCTTGGTGCAGTTTTGTTCAGCTTTTCCCGGATGCTGTGTTCAAACAGAGCGATATCCACGGTACTGTTTCGCTTTGCAAGACCGATAATTGAACAGAAGCTTCTAATGGCAGCTGCAGGAACTCCCCTGCGACGAAGTCCGCTGATGGTGGGCATTCTGGGGTCATCCCATCCGTTAACAAAACCTTCCTCAACCAGCTTTCTAAGAAAACGCTTGCTCAACACTGTGTAACTCAGGTTCAGTCTGGCGAATTCGATCTGCCTTGACCTGAAAATATCAAGCTTTTCCAGGTACCAGTTATACAGAGGGCGATTTACCTCAAACTCCAGAGTACAGATGCTGTGAGTAATTCCCTCGGTGGAATCCTCGAGGCAGTGGGCAAAGTCGTACATGGGGTAGATACACCATTTGCTGCCTGTTCTGTGGTGGTCTTTGTGCAGGATCCGGTACATATGAGGGTCTCTTAAGCACATGGTAGGGCTTGTCATGTCTATTTTTGCCCGGAGTGTTCTGCTGCCTTCAGCAAACTCTCCGTCTTTCATCCTGCGGAACAACTCCAGGTTTTCTTCAACTGATCTGTTTCTGAAGGGGCTGTTCCTTCCCGGTTTTGTCAGAGTGCCTCTGTAGGCTCTTGTGTCCTCCGGTGAAAGATCACACACATAAGCCAGACCCTTGCTGATCAGCTGTTCTGCCAGCATGTACATTCTGTCAAAGTAATCTGAAGCGAAGTGAAGGGTGTCCCATTTGAAACCAAGCCACTTTACATCATTTTCGATAGCTTCCACATATTCGATGTCTTCCTTCACAGGATTTGTGTCATCAAATCTGAGGTTGCATCTGCCTGCAAACTCTGCTGCAATGCCAAAATTCGTGCAGATTGATTTTGCATGTCCGATGTGCAGGTACCCATTAGGCTCCGGTGGGAATCTGGTTACGATCTCACTGTGTTTTCCTGACGCAATATCTGCATCTATGATCTCTCGTATAAAATCTCTTGAAATATTTGTTTCTTCCATTTTGTTCTCCCTTGAGTGATGTAATGCCAATCATAATTGAAACTGGTCATCCATGACTTGCTGAACCATATCAAGGAAGGTGATCCAGGTTCCTCTGAACATGTGTAGCGGGCGGGAGTCAAGGGTACGGAGTTCCAGTGTCATACCCTTGGTATTAAGTCTGACATCGGTAAATATCGTTGTAAAGTGAACAAGATAATCCTGGAAAGACTGGCGGGGTCTGATGTTTCCAAAAGGAATCCCGCTGTTCAGCTCCAGAGCGAACAAGGCGAAACAGATCAGTTTCTCAAACAGGATCTCTGAAGTAAGGATATCTTCAGATCTTGTACACCGCAGCCCGCAGCGGGAGGGATCAGTTTTGCTCCAGATGCTTCTGCGCTCTTCTCCCATTGCAAAACCGTCTTCACGGGAAAGAGCACACATGAAGGCCCACATCCTTAGAATTTCATCAAAGTTCATTATGGAAACATGAAGGTGGATCGCTGCAGTTCCCTTCATCATTTCCCTGCCCCTGTCACTGGTTCTTCCAAGAAGAGTGTGCAGATCATGATAACGCTTGGCTTCCAGCAGCATTGGAGCTGTGCCTCTGCCTGGAATGAAAGGGACTGGAAGGTAGTTGACGGATGTTTTTTTGCGGATGCCCACTATAGTTTTGTCGACTATTTTCAGAAGATCATCGAAAACATCAATATCATCTGCTCCCATTGGCGGGCTGCTGAATTCGAGCTGACCACCAGGCTCAAAGGTGATATACATACCCTGATCACAGATGATCTGTCCTTTTTTTTTGTGGAAGCCCAGAGAGGGAAGAGCATCTGTTACCATAGTAAGATCTTTTCGGGAAAGAGGGTTCTCTGCAATCAGTTCGTATTCAAAGCCGAATTCCCGGCTATTCCTTCCGGAAATTCTTTTTTCAACCAGATCCTTGAATTCGTTGTAATATCTCAAATTGGACCTTCCATGAATTCCCTGTACCAGAGAGAGAAAACAACTATGGCGAAAATTCGGTCACCGGCAGAGACCATGGTTTCGGGGCCTACTCCGCTGCCTGTAACTTCCTTTGCGTACTTTCTTACAAGATCACCGTCAAGTATGCCCTGCCGGTGAACCTCATTGCCCAGAAGGATGTCCTGGATAGAATCCGGTAGTGTTGCAGAATGTGAGAACCAGTCAGCAATTGGCATAGTGAAAGGTTTTTTCGATCGGTTTGTAACAGAGTGTGGAAGCACTCCGAATCGATGGAAAGATTCCCGGCAGATATACTTTTCCTGCGCTGCTTTCAAATTTACTCTGAGTTTCACCGGCAATGATGCAGAGAATTCCGCCAGTCTGTAGTCAAGGAAGGGAGTTCTTGTTTCCAGGCCGTGCCTCATGCTGAGCTTATCCAGTCTGAGATTCACATAATGGGGAAGCCTCGATCTTACCTCGATGGCCTGCATGGCTGAAATGGGGTTTGTAGAGGCGGTAAGTGACTGGGGAATGATACTGGACACATCAAGTTCAGGTTCTTTTGCTGATCCAAGCAGGGGAACGAGTTCACCGTGACTGAAAAGTCTTTCACTGGCAATGTGCCTCATAATATGGTCTTCATCTGATCCACCCAGCCTAAGTGAAAGCTCCGGACACATCAAGAGCAGTCGGCGCTTTTCTTCAACAGAAGCATCAGGGTACTCCAGTGCTGCTGCCTCCACAAGAAATTTCCTGTAACCTGCAAAGATCTCATCAGCGCCCTCACCGGATAGCACAACTTTCAGTCTTTCCGATGCCAGGGAACAAACCTGATCTGTGGGCACCATGGTGCCAAGAGATATTGGCTCTTCAATGGATCTTACAAGGTCGGGAAGAACACCAAGCTGATTGCTGACGCAATTTCGTTTTATAGACTCTGCCCGACTGAATCTGCTACCCATCAAGGCAAGAAACTGATCAACATCTGCGGTCTCATCGTATTTGTTCTCGTCGAAACCGATCGTGAACAGTTTGATCGCGGGTTTGTGAATTGCTGCAATGCTTGCCACCGCAGATGAGTCTATACCCCCCGAGATGAAACTGCCGACTTCAACATCACTTCGAAGTCTTATACGAACAGCATCAGTAAATAAGCTATTGAATTCCTCCGTTGCCTCTGCAACAGAAATATTTCTGCCCGAGGAGGGGAAGCTCCATTCCCAGTACTGTTTTACTGTAAATTCACCACTCTCTGTATTCAGTTTCAGTATTGAAGCAGGGGGTAACTTGTAAATGCCCTTGAACAGCGTTTTTTCTCCGGGTATGTACCTGTAGGTAAAGAATGCAGGCAAAAGAGAACTGTCCATTTCGCACCGCACACCCGGCACCCCAAGAAGAGGTTTGATCTCGCTGGCAAAGAAGAACCCCCGGGATGTTTCGGTGTAGTAAACTGGTTTGATCCCGAATCTGTCTCGGAAAAGAAACATAGCATTTTTCTCCGGATCATGAATTACTCCGGCGAACATGCCATTCAGGCTGTTGGGAAAGTTCTCACCCAGATGCCTGTAAGCGTTCAGTGCTACTTCCATGTCTCCTGCAGTCTCGTAATGACCGTATGGAAGCTCTTTTCTCAGTTCAATGTAATTGTAGATCTGGCCATTACAGGCAATGGCAGTACCATCTTCTTTCGAAACAATGGGCTGCATTCCAGTTTCAAGATCAAGAATGGAAAGTCGCACGAAGCTTAAGCCAACACTTCCACGGTGAAGAACGGCGGAGTCGTCCGGACCGCGGTGGCTCTGGGCTTTTGCCATACCGCGCAGAATGACTGCTCCTTCATCTTCCCTGATTGATAAGGCACAAAAGCCGCTGAATCCGCACATATTTTTCCTCCCGAGAATGAAAAATAACGAAAAGGGGAAAAATTTCCAACAATTCATGTAGGGAATTCCGGGTTGAATCATGAGGAGCTTGATTCAGGCAGGCTGTTTCTGGATCGTAATAACCTGTTATCCCGGTGAAGAACCTCTCGGTGCTATAATAACCGCCTATTGTTAAGCAGCTGTTAATTTGTTCTTTGGAGGTTTTCTTGAAAGTTTCAATTGTGGGTGCTGGTCTTGCCGGATGTGAGGCAGCTTTTCAGCTGGCTCGCCTGGGTGTAGAAGTTGATTTATATGAGATGCGTCCGGGAACAATGACGGCTGCCCACACCACTGGTCTGCCTGCCGAGCTAGTTTGCTCCAACTCTTTACGGTCTGACTTGCTGCACAATGCTCCGGGGCTTCTGAAGGAAGAGCTTCGCAGGTGCGGTTCTTTTCTTATGAAGGCGGCAGACAGTTGCCGCGTGCCTGCTGGTGGAGCATTGGCTGTGGACAGGGAAGAGTTCAGCAAAGCTGTGCAAGACATGCTGAACAGCGAGAAACTGATTACTCTTATTGAAGAAGAGGTAACAGAGATCCCTTCTGGCAGGGTTATTGTCGCTGCAGGCCCTCTTGCGTCTGCTTCTCTTACAGATGCTGTAGCAAAGTTGACTGGCAGCGGGTCGCTTTACTTCTACGATGCCATTGCTCCAGTGGTTGATTTTGAATCTGTCAACATGGATAGAGCCTTTTTTCAGAATCGCTATGAAACTGACACTGGTTCTGGTTCCGATTCTGGTTCTCAAGCTGATTATCTGAACTGCCCTTTCACGGAAGAGGAGTATTTCAACTTTGTCCGTGAGTTGAAAGAAGGGGAAAGGGTACCCACCAGAGACTTTGAGAAAGAAATTCACTTTCAGGGGTGCATGCCGGTGGAGGCAATTGCAGACAGCGGTGACATGTCACTTGCTTTCGGACCGATGAAACCGGTAGGGCTGATCGATCCCAGAACAGGGGTTCGATCTTTTGCTGTGGTTCAGCTTCGAATGGAAAACAAAGCAGGCACTGCGTGGAACCTGGTTGGCTTTCAGACCAAGCTGAAATACCCGGAGCAGAAGAGAGTTTTCAGAATGATACCCGGGCTTGAAAAGGCAGAATTTATTCGACTTGGTTCAATGCACAGAAATACTTTCATTAACGGGCCGTTGCTGCTTGATGAAAGAATGCAGCTGAATACTGACCCCCGAATAATGTTTGCCGGACAGATCACCGGCATAGAGGGATACATTGAATCGATAGCATCGGGCTACCTGGCCGGTGTACTTATGGCAGGAATTAACACTTTTCCCCCGCCGGATACAGCCCTGGGGGCTGTTCTTCGATATCCTACAGAGTCTGCAGCCGATAACTACCAACCATCAAACATCAATTATGGCTTGTTTCCTGCATTGAAAAAGAAACCCAGGGGGGGACGCAGAGCAAGAAGAGAAGCTCAGGCTGAAAGAGCCCTGAAAAGCCTGGC
>JAOZLN010000187.1 GCA_029934845.1 Candidatus Sabulitectum sp. | reverse complement strand
AAACTTCTAAATTATTCGAGAGAGAAAAAAGAGGATTTCAATTTAGTTCTTACCAGATATGCACAGGAGAGGCTGCTGTACAGGCTTAGTAAGTCTGAGTATGCTGATAACTTTGTGCTTAAGGGTGGGCTGATGTTTCTTGTGTGGGAAGGTAATCCCTATCGTGTGACCCGAGACATGGATTTTCTTGGGTATGGAGAGGATTCAGCCAGCAGGATGATTGAAGTGTTTAAGTCTTTAAGTAATGCGGAATTCCCTGATGGATTGGTATTTGATACAGATTCCGTTAAAGCTAAGGAAATCAGAGGATTGCAGGAATACAATGGGATCAGGATTGAATTATGTGCTTCTCTTAAAGGAGCACTAATTCCTATGCAAATTGACATTGGATTTGGAGATGCAATTTTTCCTGAGCCAGAGATGAATGAATTCCCGACAATCCTGAATATACCAGCACCTTTCCTGCGTACTTACTCAAGATACTCCGTAGTTGCTGAGAAGTATGAAGCTATGGTAAAACTTGGTATTGCCAATAGTCGTATGAAAGATTTCAGCGATATCTGGATGATGAGTAAGATGTTCAGTTTTGACGGTATAGCAACCTCAAAAGCAATAAGAGCAACTTTTGAAAGGCGTAATACTGAGATACCGCATTCTTTACCGGTAGCTCTTACGAATGCTTTCGCAAATGATTCAGTTAAGAATATTCAGTGGCTGGCATTTGTTAAACGATCCCGATCAATTGCATCTCCTGATAGCTTGGAAGAATTGATCACTTTCATTAGAGATTTTCTAATGGAACCAACGTTGAGTTTTCAAAGTGAACTTCCGTTCAACAAAAAGTGGCTTTCAGGCGGGCCATGGATAAAAAAGTAGAATTTGGATTTCTTTTACTGTTCTCTTGTTCTGAAAAGATGAGAAGCAAAGGCTTATAAATGAAAGATTCTTCTGCGGTACTTGCCTCCCTAAAGCCATTTCAGCAGCGTACTGTAGAGTACGTGTACAGGCGTATGTATGAAGATGCTGATCCTGCAATGAAGTTCCTGATTGCAGATGAGGTTGGTCTGGGTAAAACGCTTGTTGCAAAGGGAATTATTGCCCTGGCAATAGAGAAGATGCAGCTGGATGGAAAGATTGACAGGATTGATGTGGTGTATGTCTGTTCAAATGCGGCCATTGCAAGGCAGAATATCAATCGTTTGAATATTACAGGTGAGAAAGACTATGCAATGGCTTCACGGCTTACACTGCTGCCTTATCACTTGAAGAAACTTGACAGCAGGAAGCTTAACTTTATCAGCTTTACTCCCGGTACAACTTTTGAAATGAAGTCGAATATGGGTACCTGGGAGGAACGAGTTTTGATCTACCGTATGCTCAAGTCAGCTTTTACCTCGGTAGGGTTCAAGAAAATGCTCAGGTGCCATGTCTCCATTACTCACTGGAAGGAATACTGCAGGAATTCTAAGAAAAAGTTCGATTTGGATACTTCTGTAGAGTTCAGGGAAGCGGTGTTGGGTGATCGGGAATTGTGCAGACGAATTGATTTATGCATAACCGGCTATCTGTATGTGAGAGATAATCCTGATGCCCCTCTTATTCGTATACGTAACGGAGTTGTTGCGGAGCTGCGGCAGAAACTTGCAAGGGTATGCATCAGCAAGCTGGAGCCTGACCTGGTAATTCTGGATGAATTTCAAAGGTTTAAGAAACTACTGCACGGGGAAGACGAAGCGGCTTTTCTGGCAAAGAGTTTGATGAATTTTGTAGATCCTGATTCAGGAACTCATGCGCGTGTACTGATGTTGTCCGCAACTCCCTACAAAATGTACACACTTTCAAATGAAGATGAGAACCACTACTCGGATTTCATTGAGACTTTAAGCTTTTTGTTCGATTCACCGGAGAAGCTGGAAGAAGTTAAACTTAATCTTGAGGCTTACCGCAATGCACTGGTTGGTGGTCATGGTGATTCGGATATGAGAGTGGTTCAGGAATCGCTGCGAAGCTTACTTATGTCTGTAATGGTTAGAACAGAAAGAGTAGGATTTACCAGTGACAGGAATTCCATGCTTGTAGAGGTGCCTGTTGCTGCTGAATTGTGTGTTGCCGATCTTAAGCAGGCTGTTGGTACTGCCAGGTTTGCAGCTACTTTGTCGGCGGGTAATGTGATTGAATACTGGAAGTCAGCCCCTTATCTGTTGAATTTTATGAAGGGGTATGTTTTTAAGAAGAATTTTGAGAAGCTGATGGAGAATCCCACGAAGGATTCCCTTGATGCTTTTCGCAAGTATCTACCTTACCTTATTACTGAAGAATCAATTCGAGATTTTTTACCATTTGAGCCTGGAAATCCCAGATTGCGTCGTCTGATTGATATGACTGTAGACCAAGGGCAGTGGAAACTGCTTTGGATGCCACCTTCACTGCCGTACTACAAATCAAGCGAAGTATTTGCTTTTGATGAGTCTCCCACGAAAAGCCTGGTGTTTTCATCATGGAATGTTGTTCCTGATGCTATCGCATCCATCTGTTCCTATGAATCCGAGCGTCGAATGGTGCGCTCTTCCAACAAAGTAGTGGAGTATTCCGAGCTGCACAGAGCAGTGCGTCAGTTTCTTCGGTTTCCAGTGGTTGATGGTAAGCCTGCAGGTATGTCCTCATTGATACTGCATTATCCCAGTCCTTCTCTGGCTGCTTCTGTTGATCCCTTTCAGATGGCTCTTGACTGGGGTAAGGGTGGTTTACCTGAGTCGGGTGATGTGCTTGCTCTGATCCGGGAGAAACTTGCCCCTGTTGTTGAGGGGTTTGGTGCTTATGCTGAAGATTCTGTCCGCCACGATTTAAGCTGGCACTGGGCTGTGTTTGCTAAAATGGATATGAATGCCAGGTTCAAGGAGAAACTCTTCCGCTGGTGTTCACTGAAATGGGGAGGCTGGAAAGAAGTTGGTACCGGTTCCGGCAGGGATGGTGAAGGTTTTCCCGAGCATGTAGATCTTTTCGCAAGCGCATTCTCGCCTGATTTTGCACTCGGCTCAATGCCGGAGGATTTACTAGAGATTGTTTCAGAGATTGCTCTGGGCAGTCCGGCAATCTGTGCTGCGAGAGCGTTGCATAGAATAGCACCTTCTCTGTCCTGGGATGATCCTGTACTTATGAGTGCAGCTGCAACTGTGGCAAACGGGTTCAGATCCCTTTTTAACAATCCGGATTCTCAATTGTTGATAAGACACCTGCATGGTCAGGATATTCCTTTGTGGCGAGCCACTCTCCACTACGCCATCGATGGCAACCTGCAAGCTGTTCTTGATGAGTATGCACATGTACTTAAAGAATCTTTGGGGCTGTTTGATCACGAGGATTCCGAGGTTGTTAAAACTGTCGCAGCGAGCATGCATGATTCTCTATCCCTTCGAGTCTCCAGTATTGCTGTGGATCAACTGGGTATTCATGATGGAGAAGTAAGCAAGGACTCTTTCAGAATGCGGTGCCGGTTTGCATTGAGGTTTGCCGATCTTGTCGGTGAAAAGGACAGTGATATTGTCAGAGCGGGGACGGTTCGTGAAGCCTTCAACTCACCATTCCGCCCCTTTGTACTCGCAAGTACATCCATAGGGCAGGAGGGGCTGGATTTTCACACTTACTGCCACGAGATCTGGCACTGGAACCTGCCTAGTAATCCAGTTGATCTGGAACAGAGAGAGGGCAGAGTACACAGGTATAAGGGGCATGCAGTCAGGAAGAACATTGCTTCATATTTTGGTATGGAGGCTTTGCGAAGAATGAAAGTTCAGGGGATATGCGACCCCTGGGAAGCCCTGTTCAATCTTGCATTGGAGAATGGTGAAGATTCCAATGGAATCTTTCCATACTGGATTTTTGAAGATGGGCCAAACCCCAGCAAGGTAAGAAGAGTCATCCCGATGCTTCCCTTCAGCAGGGAAGAGTCCATGCTGAAAAGACTGAAGAAGAGCCTGGCGCTGTACAGGTTGGCCTTTGGTCAGCCCCGTCAGGAAGAGCTGCTTGAGATCCTAGGTGGAAGCGAATCCGATTTTGAGAATCTGAGAATTTCATTGCAGCCATGAAATGGCTATTGGAAGGGTGCTCAAATGATGAAGAAGAAAACATCACATTCAGAGTTGAAGGTTTTGGATCGTGTTGCACTGGCAAATTCAGTTGATTTTAGTCTAATTGGATATGAATTAGGGAATGACCTGAAATCAGTTTTAGAATATGCCCTTGCTGGAGAAGTAGTTTTTCACTCAGGTAAGGA
The DNA here is from genome assembly GCA_029934845.1 of Candidatus Sabulitectum sp. Classification (GTDB taxonomy): domain Bacteria; phylum Fermentibacterota; class Fermentibacteria; order Fermentibacterales; family JCC-6; genus Sabulitectum. Next base: position 1,081 of record JAOZLN010000187.1, on the reverse strand, counting down.
TCCTCTCTCGATTTTCAGACAAACCTTATCTGATTCAATAAGGGACATTGAGTTCCATCCCAGAGGGAAGCTATTTCAAGAGTTTCTACTTAAAGGTCCGTATGAGAATACTGGTTCTATTCCGAAAGAGCTGGCTGATCTTCGCCTCACAGATTCTGAATCTGTCTCTGCAGTCTCGTTCATTTTCTCATTTATGATTAACAGTTTCAAAGGTGCTTTAGCTGAGTTGCTTTCCACTAAGCCATGTACTCGCTTAATAGACAACCTGAGGAGGGATAAGGCAATTCCTTCAGATAGCAGATTGTTTGTTGGTGATGCAGTTCTTGTTCACCGATCCAGAGGGCGGGGCTTATCCAAAGGTGCTGATTTGCATATTCTTTCCGGGGGGCATAAAGCAGACTGTATTACTGTTGCTGGAGTTGGAGAAGTCAAATCATACAGCCTGTCAAACACTAAACTATGCAAGCAGCTAAACCAGCATATTCGCCGAAGTCGTAGTGGTTTAAACGTGTCAGGATTTGACTATCCCGGAGAAAAGCTGCTTATAAGTGATTCAAGTAGTTGCCCTGTCGTTCGAATATCTGTACTGCCCAGTAGCTGGAAACTAGCCCGCACATTTCATTTTGAGAACACTAGTTCAGGTCGATATCTATTTGTTGATAGACGCGATCTCAATAGAGATGATGAAGTGAAAAGGATTGATAATAATCATTTGCGGATTACTTTAAAGTGGTCTCAGGAAGCTCTTGCAGAAGCGGCTTATGAAATGACTTTCTGGTACATGGAAAAGATGGGAGAGTTTCTCTATTCAAATCATGTCCCGAAGGGTTGGGAGGAGATGAGTCCCGCTGAGGCAGGTCGGAATGCAGTGAAAATGATGCTGTATTACGCCATACTCCGGTCTTGGACCAAGGGTCAAAAGCAACGTGCAATTGCCTTATACAACTGTTATGGGTTTGGTTACTCGCTCGGGACGAATTTCATGAATGCTCAAGGCCGGAAGGAAATGTTATGGACGAAGGATCTTGAGGAAATTTATATGAACGGGAAGACTGAGAAGGGATGCTATATAAGGTAAGCC
>JAOZLN010000186.1 GCA_029934845.1 Candidatus Sabulitectum sp. | reverse complement strand
AGTCATCGGATCAGTGTTCTTGAAGTGTTCCATAACCCCCTGATGAAACACCAGGTCGAATGTGTCTGTTTTAAATGGAAGTGCGTTTGCATCACCACACACAAGAAGAAGTGTCATATTTTTATCTAAGGCAGCAGCCCGGGCGAGTTTCAGCGCTGCATGAGAGTAATCAAGAGCCACGGGCAAAGCGCCGTCTTCAGCAAGAGCTACGCTGTCTCTTGCTGTGGCAGCCCCCACTTCCAGAGTGAGAAGATCGTTAAGATTCATTCTTTTTCGCACTTCAACTCTGATCCTGTCATCATTATCGTAGATCTCGGAAAGGTCTCTCTCTCTTTCCCAGAACCTGTCCCAGTGCGATCTTTCAGATGAACGAGCCATTTTCCTCCTTTATTTACCTCGGTCTGTAATCTACAATATCAATTTGAAGTTGACCAATAAGGTGTTAATTGAATATATACCACGCAGCTGAGGATATTACTGATCAGTAAACAAAAAACAAACGAAAAAGAAACAAAAAGAAAGAACTGCATATGAATTTAGTCCTCAGACGGTTTGAGAAGAAAGATCTGACTCTTCTTGACCCATGGAGCCATGCAGTGGGTGCTCACAAGTACATGCAGAAGGTCACTCCTCTGAACTATTCAGCTCCCGGGGATTTGAATAAATGGGGAGAAAACTTCGTCTGGTTTGCAATAACAATAGATGAAACAGCTATTGGAGGAGTGTGGGTAGACCGTCGCCGCCCCGGGGATACTCTGGGAATCCTTGGAATAATTATCGGGAGACCGGATATTCTTGGTAAAGGCATTGGTCGCAGGTCAATTTCAATAGCAATGCAGGAAGCTGTACGAATTCTTGGTATTAACCGGGTGCGACTTACGGTTAGGAAGGCCAACGAAAGAGCAATACGAGCCTACAGAAGCACAGGTTTCGAGGTAAGCGGTCAGGGCACAGCCACACTGGAAGATGGCACATCCATCCCGTTCTATCGCATGGAGTCAGATATTTTAGAGGAACTCCCCACCGCCATCTAAGCTGTGACTCTTTTCATTAACAGCATACATTTCGCTAGTGTGCCCTTGCAGTTTGCTACCCTGCCTTGTCCGTTATGGCTGCAGGTATTATTAACAAAGAAATACCACGAGGAGGCGTACATGAAAGCTGTAAAGATTATTCTTGCTGTTGCCGGAGTGATTCTTTTGTTTACCGGTCTTGTTTTCGTCATAGGCGGCAGGCCGGTCACCGGTGCTGTTATGCTTGGAATAGGTGTTTTCATGATTGTTTTCGGTCTGCGGAAACCGAAGACCAGAGATGTTGTTATCAGGCGGGAACTGGAACTTTCCGGTGACGTCAATCTTGAGGGCATGAAATGCAACCAGTGCGGAGGTATTCTTTCTTCTGAAAATATATCAGTCAGGGCTGGTACGGTGTTTGTCTCATGCCCGTATTGCGGCAGTGAGTATCAGATAGAGGAGGCTCCAAAATGGTAAAAAAACTTATTCTTCTTCTTTTGCTTCTGATCCCTCTTTCTGCCAGTGGTCAGAATTACGATTTCTCGATTCCTGAGTTCTCGTGTACAGTTGAAATTAACAGGGACAGATCTCTAAACATCCACTATAATATTCTTTTTGAGTGCACCCCAGGGTACAGCAGCATAGATGTTATCGACATAGGTTTTCCTTCACATGATTTCAGTGCATCTCAAATGAAGGCTGGCGTAGACGGCCACACTCTTACTCGAATTTATGTTTCTTCATACATAGATAACGGAGTTGAGGTCCATCTGGATGGGAATGCAATCCATTCCGGAGAACAGGGACGCTTCTGGCTTTCCGGTGAGAACGGGAACATGGTTTTTCTGGATACCGAAAATGATGATTATGCTTCCATGGAGTTCACTCCCACATGGTTCGACAGTGGTCTTCTTACCGGATCCAGTAATTTCTCTTTAACAATAATATTTCCTGAGGGTTCCCGCCCCGAGATGGTTCGCTATCATGACCGGCCCTTTACAAACTTTTCGGTGAACAAAGATGGGCGGGTTGAATACGTTTGGGAAGAGACAAGAAGGGTTGATTCTTCATATCTTGTAGGAGTATCGTTCCCCGAGGATCTTGTGGACGGTCCTCTATTCGAAAGACCCAAAGAACCCTTTATGGACGAAGGAACCATTATTGCACTGGCAGGTTTTGCTTTCTTTTTCCTTTTCTTTGGCTTCATGATCTTTGCAATCGTAAAAGCAGTTATTAAAGCAAAGCGCAGAAGAGAGGAATATCTTCCGCCTAAGCTGGGGCTGGAAGGTTCCGGAATTAGACGGGGACTTACCGCACCGCTGGCAGCGCTTCTGCTTGAGGAAAAACTGGACAGAGTTTTTGTTTTGATCCTGTTCGGACTGCTGAAAAAGGGCAGCCTCAGGCTGGAAGACGGTAAACTTATGAAAACCGGTTCCACAGAGGGACTTCGCTCTTATGAAATGGAATTACTGGCGCTTCTTCCCGAAGTTCCCTCTGCCAAACCAGTGCCAGCTGAAAAGATAAAAACCATCTTTCTTGAGATGATCAAGGTTCTGGCAAAGAAAATGAAGGGGTTCTCTCTTAAAGAGTCACAGGAATACTACCTGAGCGTTATAGAAAGTGCCTGGAACATGGTTGCTGCTGATCGTTCTGCTGAAAAAGCCGGTGCAATACTGGGAGACAGATTCCAGTGGCTTCTTGCAGATGAGAAGTTCGATTCCCGGGCTAATAAACTTTCCTCGGATAGAAATATTCTTCTGCCTATGTACATGTACGGGTATTTTCCAGGAACTGCACGAATGATCAAGGGTAGCACCGGTGGATTGAATCTTTCTCAGGCGTGTTCTCAGGTAGCAGGAGCCCTGGAAAGATCTGCTGGAAACGCAGTAAGTCATCTTACGAAACTGTCATCAACAGTAACTGCTAAATCAAATCCAGTTCCTGTGTCTACATATAGAGGTTCAAGCGGCGGCGGCTGCGCCTGTGCGTGTGCAGGTTGTGCCTGCGCCTGTGCCGGGGGGGGAAGGTAATCATGCTGTTAAATAAATATCTGAAAGAATCAGGAAAACGGATAACAGAGCCGGGTATGCATCACTTCCGCCGGGGCGAACACAGGGTTCACCTGCGGATCAGTGAAGATGGTCGGGGAATACTTACTGTGGACGCCTCAAGAATTATCCACTTCAACCCGGTTGCCGTTGATATGACATGGATGATCCTTTCTGAAATTTCTGAAAAGAAGATTCTCAAGTCCCTTAGAAAAAGATATTCCGTGAAAAAGAAGCAGGTTGCCAGTGATTTTAAGGAGTTCGGGGATGTTCTTAAAAACATACTGGAAACCGGGGCTTCAGAGCCCATCTCATTCGTGAACATGGAGGTAACAGAACCGTTCCAGGCCAAGGTTGAAGTGCCGTACAGAATGGATCTTGCCCTGACTTACAGGTGCAACATCAACTGCAGCCACTGCTACAATCAGACCAGAGATAAGAAAGAGTTTTCAACGGATCAATGGAAAACGGTAATGAACAAGATCTGGGATCTGGGCATCCCCCATGTGATCTTCACCGGAGGGGAATCAACTCTTCGTGCTGATCTTGAGGAACTTATTCAGTATGCTGAATCCCTGGGTCTTGTTACCGGTCTGCTTACAAATGGAGTAAAACTTGCAAACGAAGTTTATCTTCAGAGTCTTGTTGATGCCGGTCTTGATCACATTCAGATCACTCTGGAATCCAGCGACAGAGATATCCACAACAAAATGACTGGAGCAGACAGCTTTGACAGCACGGTTCAGGGAATAAGGAACTGCGTAAAAGCGGGTATTCACACCATTACCAACACCACAATAACCCAGGAAAATAGCGAAGGTATGGCTGATACAATGCAATTCGTACACGATCTGGGTCTTTCCTCTGTGGCAGCCAACGCAATAATACACAGCGGTAAAGCTCTTGAAGGCGATTTTGCAGTGAGCACAGACAAGCTGGAGAACATTATTCTGTCAATGAATGAGAAGATAGAAGAGCTTGGAATGAAATTTATCTGGTATTCGCCCACCCGTTACTGCAGCTTTAATCCCCTTGAGTTCGATCTTGGGGCAAAGAGATGTACAGCAGGCGAGTACAACCTGTGTATTGAACCTGACGGTGAAGTTCTTCCATGCCAGAGCTGGTACGAGTCGGCTGGGAATATTCTGACTGCAGAGTGGGATTCAATCTGGAACAGTGATCTTATGAAGGGTGCAAGGAACAGAGAATGGTTGGATGATGTCTGCAGAGAGTGTGTTGACCTGAGCCTTTGCGGAGGAGGGTGCCCCCTTGAAAAGAAGAACGGAGCCCCTTGCAGGGACTCAATGTAAAAAGGATCAACTGCGGGATATTTACAGAAGACAGTTTGAAGAACTGACTCATCTTCGCAGGCACATTCTTTCTCAATTACCATTGAGGCAGCTGAATACCATCTTTGAACCTGGTTGTGGAACCGGGCTTCTTGGGGAAGAGCTTAGGTTCCTTACAAATGCTGCCTATACAGGAATGGATATAGACCCTGAAATTCTTCCGCAGAAAGAAATGTTCATTACAGGCGATGCCGGGAATAATCTGCTTCCTGCGGATCTTTATGTTTCTTCCTTCTTCTTTTCCAGCGTGGATAAACCGGTGAAGTGGTTGAAGAAAGTAAAGAAGAAGCTTTCACCGAAAGGGCTATTCGCCGTATTTGCAGAGTATGACTACACCTGTATTGGTGAGTCACCGGATACAGGTTTAACTGATCTTATCAGAATTGGCCTTCAGAGCCAGGGCATTAACATCATCAACGGCAGCCAGCTGGATCTTTTCTTTCAAAAAGCGGGTTTTAGTAAGCAAGCAGGTGGACAGGTCAAGAGTTCTCTTCAAAAGCCGGACAGAACATTCCTGGAAATGCATGCAGAAAACATTCCTGACGTACTTCCTCTTATGTCATGGCGTATTGTCTGGGGTATTTGGAGAAGCTGATATTGAAAAAAGGAATAATGCCATAATCCCAAGTCCACCCAGGTAGATGAACAGATCCCGGCGAACCGCAGACCCTATTGCAGCCCCTGGCAGAAAAGCAAGTACAAATGCCATGGCAGCGGATACTGCAATTGACTGGGGAGGTACTCCAGGGGGATTAGTATTGACATTTTAAAAGTGACACAATAGTATTACTATTATGAAAACAGAAATCGTAACCAGGCTGAAAAGAGAAGCAACTAAAATCCTTGCGGATTTACATGAAACCAAAGAGCCTGTTTTGATAACAGAACATGGGAAACCATCAGCTTACTTAATAGATGTGGAAGACTATGAAATGTTGCAGATTCGAGTACA
>JAOZLN010000185.1 GCA_029934845.1 Candidatus Sabulitectum sp. | reverse complement strand
TCGCAATTGTTTACGCATGTGCGAACCCCGTACCAGAGATCTTCCCGTCGGATGCCCACAATGCAGGTGCAGCCATTGTGGCCACCGGTCGAGGAGACTATCCCAATCAGGTAAACAACTCTCTTGGATTCCCTGGAATATTGAAAGGTGTTCTGCTCACCGGAGCATCTGCCATCACAGACAGAATGGCAGTTGCTGCTGCAAGAGCCATTGCTGATTACGCTGTTCAGGGAATAATAGGTCCCGGCAGGATACTTCCTTTAATGATGGATACAGGTCTTTTCCCATATGTTGCCGCAAAAGTTGCAATGGCAGCTCAGGCAGAAGGAGTAGCAAAATTCTACCCCTCTGAATCTGAAGTCTTTGCCGCTGCTTCAGCAGACATGGAGAACGCAAGGAAAGCATGGGCCGCTGTGACTGCTTCCGGTGCTGTCAAGAAATACCCTGGGACCAGAGTGAAGGAATTAATGGAGGAAATCGTTTCTTCTTATCAGTAGAGCTCGTATTTGGCCAGTCTTCCATCGAGCCCGCCGGAGAATAACTGTTTTTTCCAGGATGTTCTAAGACCTACATGTTTTATCAGAGCTCTGTCTCCAAGGTATATGTAGGCTTCAGAGCCTGAGCATTTCTGTTTCATGAAGTCTCCGAAGTCTCTGATCGGATCCTCTGCCACTCCTTCAGCCAGTCTGATGCCGTGGGGCGGGTTGGTCAGGATAGTACAGGAGTTGTATCCGGAATGTGTATGCCAGTCCTGCCTGGATACCTGAACATTTCTGCCGTCTCTGAAACAGGCAAGATTAATTCTGGTGGCGTTAACAGCCCTGGAAGTAATATCGGAACCTGATATCAGACCCTCAGGAAGAGAAATAATTTTGTCATCGGCTTCTGCCTTCACATCTTTCCAGATCAGTTTACTGAATTCATCCATTCGGAAGAATCCCCACTTTTCTCTGTAAAATCCTGCAGGAATCCTGCAGTACTTCATAAGAGCTTCGCAGAGCAGAGTACCTGAACCGCACATGGGGTCAACCAGAGGTTTCTCGCCGTTCCAGCCGGACATCTCCAGTGCAGCAGCTGCAATGGTTTCGCGCATTGGAGCTTTTACAGATTCCATTCTATAGCCTCTGCGGTGCAGAGACCCCCCTGAAAGATCAAGGCGTATTTCCGCAATGTTACCTCGGATACGAAGATCAAGATTCACGTCTGCGTCATATCTATCAACAGATGGTCTCTTGCCGGTTATCTCGCGGAAGTGGTCTACAATGGCATCCTTCAGCCTGAGAGTTGCCCATTTTGAGTGACTGATGTTCGAGCCTGAAGCGGCACCGCTTATGGCGAAAGTGTGATTGATGCCAAAAATGTTTTCCCAGGGGTATTTCAGAGCTTTCTGGTAGAGGTAATCGGAAGAGTGACATCCGAAACCCACCAGTGGAAGCAAAAATCTGTCAAACAGACGAGACTGGTAATTAACTTTCATGACCATTGCGGCGTCTGCCTCGAAGAAAACCCCTCTGTAAGTGGGATCAGTTTTCTTTACCCCGAGCCTTTTCAGCTCAAGTGCCCCAAGTTCTTCAAGACCCTGAGATATCTGTCCAAGTATTTTCATTGTTGAAACTCCAGAATTTTATCGGCTGTTTCCAGGGGACACTGCCAGGGGAAACCGTGACCGGTATCAAACACCGTCAAAGAGGCATTTGGAATGGTTTTATTTATTGTTTCGGCATGGATCAAAGGTGTGATTATGTCGTATCTACCGGCAATGATAAGAACGGGCATGGTTACTTGCTTCAAAGCATGCAGACAGCCCGGCCAGTCGGAAATGGCATTATTCTGTCTTATCAGCAGTTCCCCTGGAATCTGTTTCTTCACCCTGGGAAAGAATTCGCTGATGTCCGGATGAGATGCAAGCCACTCGGGTGTGAACATCATTTCCAGCATTGATGCGGACCATTTCCCCCTGCCGCTGCTGAAATCACCGGCGTCTTCCGGGGGCCCTGGAAGCATGTTACCGGCTGGAGGAGCCAGCAGCACGGTGGTTGATGCAATATCCGGTCTGCTGAGGATCATCTCCTGTACTACAGCTGCTCCTATTGAAAAACCAATCAGAAGATCCACAGGCTCTTCGGGAATCAATTTCAGTGCAAATTCTTTAATGGTTGTACCCTCTGCAGGCAGTGGAGTGCTTTCAATCGAGCAGCAGTTTGACAGCCTTCCGGTAAAAACCGGTGCCCAGCAGTCGGCTGTACCTCCCAGTCCGGGAATGATAAGAGACTTTCTCATTTCATCAATCTTCCGGCAATACGGTTCATGGAACTTTCCTGGTACTTTACGGGAATGAGAACGGCTTTTGCCGAAGCAAGAACATTTCCCTTAAATTTAATTGTTGCTGAAGTACGGATCGATCTGCCTCTGTTCTCTTCTATTCTGCCTGAGATCACCAGCAATTCACCTGTTGGCACCGGGTTGTGAAATTTCACCTCAATTGTTCCTGTAACTGTAAACCACCCGGAGGAGGTGCAGGCATATACCATGATCTCATCCAGCATTGTGGTAATAATGCCACCGTGCACAGCCCCCTTCCATCCGTTGAAATGGTCGGCTATCACAGTTTCGGACACAGCAGTACCCTGATCAGGGTCAAGTTTGAATTTTAGCTTGAGCCCTACAGGGTTTTCAGAACCGCATGCAAAGCAGTTGTCATCATCCAGAAAAGTCAGCTCTTTCACGCCATGTATCATTTGCCTCCAATTTGCATGATCTCGTTCACCAGGTGCGGGAATATACTGATTAGTTCATTCCTTGTGGGCATCTCGAAATCATCGAAACTGAAGCCGGGTATCACGGTACACGAGGCAAGGGAAAACGAATTCTCTTCAGACACTTCAGCTGCGAAGTAAAAGCCTGCAGGTATGACAAAGCATGGTACTTGACCAATGTTGGGATTAATGCCCAGCCGGACAACGCTGTAGATGCCATGGTGGTCTATCAGGTGAAGCAGGAATGCAGAACCATCATGAAAGTGCCAGATCTCGTCTGACCGCAGCCGGTGAAATGCTGAAAAATTGTCACTGGTCAGCATGTAGTAGATAAAAGAAGCGAGTTCCCGTTTCCCGGTGAACCCCTCAGGAAGAGAATTCTTTTCCATAATGTGCTCAGATCGATGGAATTCCCGATAGAAACCTCCCTCTGGATGAGGGATAAGACGCAATGCCTGTATCCAGTCAGTACTGGTAACCATAAACACCTCCTTAACACAAACACTAACAGCGATCCCTGTTCATGGCAAGCTGAAAGAAAACCCATATATTCAATGTGTTGTTTACTGACTTGGAAGGGCGTGTATACATGAGATATGTGTATTTTTGTTTTCTTCTGGTACCTGTTGCACTGGCAAGTACAGATATTCTTATTACTCCGCAGGGTCCCGTGGTGGGCTGGACAGATTCACAGAACATTGCCTACCTTATGAATCCATCCACCCATTCCGTACCGGAACAGATCGGGCAGGGATACCAGCGGTTAAGCCTATCAATGTGCACTGATTCAGATACCGATCCGGTTCTTCTGGCAGCTTTCGGATCATGGTTCTACTGGTATGCTCAGGTGAATACATATTCGGTATCGGATCTCAGCCTTATCACACAGCAGCAGTTAAGCCATGAAGATTTTGCTCCTCCTGAATACTGCACGGTGCTTGCTCTGCCTGTATTGCCCAGATACATCACTTCTTCAGATCAGAAAATTGTGTTGATCGAGCTTCTGACCGGTTACACAGATGTTCAGGATCATCGATATCTGGCTGTATGCAGTGTGGATCCATGGTCTTCCTCCCTGATCAACCCTGCAGACACATCAAACTGGATTGAAACTTCAACTTCTTTCAGCAGATTCACTTCGCTTATGGCAGGAGGTTCATTTTCACCATTTGCTCTTCAGACGGGAAAGACCTGGGCACCGATGAACCCTTCCAGCTTTTGTGTAAATTCAGTATTTCTGGAAAGTAACACACTGTCTTCAGAAAGTATTTTCCATGTGTTGGGCGATTGGAGTATGGATCCTGTTCCCAATGCTCTTTCTCTGGGAATGTGCTCTTCCGGGCAGATCGGCCTCTTGAATGATACAGCAGGTGTTGTATGGAGCGCAGACTTCGCTGGTTCACCGGCGTCACCGGAGCTGTCTCAGATAGAAATTGACCATGAACATCTGCCTTTTCCTGCAGCCATGACATGTTCCAGCGATGATGACGGGCTTCTTCTGGCATGGTTCTCGGGAGATGAAATAATAGTCAGACACTGGCATACTCAATGGAGTGCATACTCTCATGTTGTTGAGTCATGCGGGAATGTTGAAACAGGAAACATATCGGTCTGCAGTGACACAAACGGTTACTGGGTAGCCTGGCTTGAAGCCGGCAGCAGTGTACCCGAGGTCAGATTTATCAGCAGAGATACTGTCACCGAACTTGATGAAGAACAATCAGCGGGTATTTCAGGTGGCATTGTGCTTAGCGTTTCACCCAATCCTGCAGCAGGTCAGGCTGTGGTTAACTTTTCTCTACCCTGTGCAGAAGACTATCAACTGACTCTTTTTGATATAACAGGCAGGAATGTTCTCGATGTATCAACAGGGCATGCAGCTGATTTCAGCGGTTTTGTTTCTTTGGAGAACATACCCGACGGGGTGTACATAATTAAACTGGAAACACCGCAGTTTGAAAGGTCTTTTCTGCTTGTGAATACCGGCGAATAGTCAGTATTTGACGCCTTGCTTCTGTGGGCTATGTCATATCCCTTTCTTACTGTATATACTCCGATGATGTTCAGGATCTGATACATATGTAATGTGCCGGTATGAATTGATCCACCGGCGGGAAGAGTATTTTATGCTTAAAACGAATGAGAAGAAACTTGTGCAGTTCTCCCTGGAATGCAAACCCGGACATCCTTTTGCGGGAAACAGACTGAATGTGGATCATATGGGCAAGCCGTTTCAGCTGCCGGGAATAGGTGGAATTACCCTGAATATAGAAGCTGGCGACTCGGTTTACGGCTGGGTGGGGGATCATATTGAACCCGGTGTCAGTTGCAAGTGGGGCGACAAGAGGAATGAGAATCCCAACCAGTCTTTCCAGATACTCGCGTGTGCGGGAAATGAAGCAGTGGTTACAAGCGGCAAAGCCAGGGGAGCCAGAGGTATTGTGCTAGGCCATCATGGCGGCAGTGAGCATCTGATAATTGATTTTGACAGTAAGACAAAGGAAAAGCTTTCCTACGATGACACAATACGGCTGGTTGCAGTGGGAATGGGGCTGAAAATCATCAGCCACCCCAATGTGCACATTGTTAATCTTGCTCCTTCTCTTTTGAAAAAGATGGGTATTAAAGCGGAGAAGAAAACAGGCAGGCTGATAGC
>JAOZLN010000017.1 GCA_029934845.1 Candidatus Sabulitectum sp. | reverse complement strand
GATGAATTGTCCCTCAGGTGGGAAGATTTTTTCCGGTAATAAAAAGGAAGGGGCGACTGTTCCATTATTGGAATATCACCCCTTCCGGGCGAATAGATAACGGTATACGTATACTTATCCGGCTTACCTTGTTTCTACAGGAGCAACTCCGGTTCTTCCTGCAGGGGCCAGTTCCACTGTGTTGTCGTCGCCTATGTGCTCTCTGCCAAGAGTAAGCTCTTCAATCTCTACCCGGGGAAAATTATGAACAATAATAGCGATCTGATCTTCGGTGAGTTCGATGGTGATCTCGCCATCACGGGGACAGTTGTGAACAATGATCGAGATCTGATCTTCGGTAAGTTCGATGGTTGTAAAATCTTCCCGTTCTGCAAAAGCTGAACCTGCAAGAACAAGCAGCATGATAATGGAAATCACAGACACGCTTAACCGTTTCATTGAAAATTCCTCCCTTTATCGCCCGCAAAGGATATTCATTATCTAATAAATCCCTGCATGGCTGTTATTAGCAAATATTTACATTTACATCCTTCCCGTCAATCGCAATTATTCCTTCATCAATCACTGCAACACGGTAAACCTCAGCTGGGTTTTCTGTGCATGTGAACTGAGCTGGCAGATGTAAATACCTGCAGGTATGCTGCCTCTGTTCCATGTTATGCTTTGAGTCTGACTGCCGCGATGTACGCTGAAGCCTCTGGTCAGGTGCTGTACCAATCATGATCCGTGTTATTCACATAACATGAAGAGGATTTATCGGTTAAATGAATTTTTAATGTCTGCCCAGGTTGTGTGTGAGAGAGAGGTATCACCATGCCCTGTTATTACCATATCCCAGAGAACCCAGTAAAGATCAAGCCAGTAAATATCTCCACCTGCGTCAACTCCAGAAGTAAAAGTAAGATTTAGAACCTCTCCTTCTAATATGGGAAATGTTTCTGATATTAATGTAGTATCAGATCCTTCATAGGAACCCGACCCCATACCGCTGATTCCATCCTCTACTGAAAGAAAAATATAGGGAGAGGCCCCGGTATCAGCATCTGCAAGAATTGAAATATAGGACCATCCATCCATAACACCACCTTCGTATTCATACCCGCTCATAAACTCAACTGTTATAGAATCAATACCGACAGGAAATATCATTCCACTACCGGAAAACAAACTGTAGGTAAAACCTTTTTCATCGGCTTTTACCGGCCCGTAATGTCCACCTGTGGCATCCATCTCCCAGCAGTTTCCCGTTACCCATTCTGCTCCAAGCTCTGTAAAAGGGAAATTCCATACGGTATCAGACAGACAAACAGCAGAGAAAACAAAAAGAAAAATAGTATTCTTAAACATTTAAACTCCCTTCGTTTTCTTAGAATAATTCATATTATTCCAAGGCAGAACAATATTGATAATAGCAGACTTGTGGATTAACTGCAAGTTAGTACTCGGTATACCCTGAACCTTTCATCCGGCCTGCTCTTAAGAGCTGCAAATACCTTCTGCAAAGCATAATGTGGAATCCGCCATTATCAAGAAGTCTTTCAAGCCACCCTGATATTCACCGATGAATGCAACCCTGCCGGCTATCTTAACACGGTAAACCTCAGCTGGGTTTTCTGTGCATGTGAACTGAGCTGGCAGATGTAAATACCTGCAGGTATGCTGCCTCTGTTCCATGTTATGCTTTGAGTCTGGCTTCCAAGCTGAACTTCACCAGCCTCGTCTATCATTCTTCCAGACAGATCGAATATGGTCACTGCCGCTGCAGCTCCCTGCGCACCCGAGTAACTTATGGTCATCTTATCTGTACAGGGATTGGGGCTGCATTCCAGTGACAAAATGGTGTCTGCAGGTGTTCCCGAATTGTCTTCAATTCCACTGATACCGCCGCCCTCTATGGCATAGATGAACTGATTTGCTGCTATGTTGTAGTAGGTTTCTACAAGTCCGCTGGGCCAGTTTATCTCCAGGGTCTGTATAGCTGTTGCATCATAAAGCCCGAATTCTATGGGCAGGCTGTGGTAATCATGGTAACCCTCGCCACCGCCCACAACTCTTGTAAGAGTATGTGTCCCAAGATCTGCTGTTACCAGTGCGCCAATTGCATCCCTGCTGGAAGTGGTTCCCTCCAGTTCCAGGGTAACATAGTTGGCAGGCATGGTCTCACTCATATCATTTCTGTACAGTACCCACTTGTCGATGTGACCCACTGCGAAAAGATCAATGTCTCCATCAAGGTTGTAGTCGCCCCATGCAGTGCCGAAGTAGTCACCTATCCACTCTCCGGAAAGACCAAGGCTTACTCCTGTATTGCTGAATGTTCCATCGCCGTTGTTCATCCACATGATATTGCTGTAGGAATAAAAATCGTGGTGAGATGAAAAGATGTCCAGCCAGCCGTCATTGTTGTAATCGGTGAATGCAGAGGTTCTTGTGTCGTCGTGCCCGGCAACCCCGGCTGCTGTTGTTACATCACTGAAAGTGCCGTCTCCATTGTTCTGGAACAACTTGCAGAGAGGAGCAGAGTAATTGCCAAGGTACAGGTCAAGACAGCCGTCATTGTTGTAGTCGCCCACGGTGATACCACCGGTACCACTGTTGAAAGTAACACCTGCCTCAGTGGTCACATCGGTAAATTCTGTTCCGTCATTCCGGAGAAGAGTGTTGGGGCTGTTTCCATAGGTACCCAGATAGATATCCTGATCTCCGTCCAGGTCATAGTCGAGACATGCAGCAACCCACCAGCTGCCTGATCCTGCTGGTTGTGCTGTGAATACACCACTGCCTGAATTCTGAAGAATGCTGCATCCTGATGAGGTCAGCGCAAGAATGTCCAGTGCGCCATCATTGTTGAAATCCGCCATGCTTACCGGTGAACCTGTAAGACCACTGCCTGAGGTAATATTTGTAAAAGAGGCTCCGTCATCATTCCGATAAAGCTTCTGGGATGAACCGGTATCAAGGATCAGATCGCTGTACTGGTCCCCTGTAACCTCTCCCCACAGAATACGGGAAGCTCCGTTCCCTGCCAGCCCGGATGAAGAAGTGATGTTCACAAACTGCGTCACATCGTTTCTGTAAAGCCAGAAGCCTGAGCCTTCCTGATTTGAAAATGCAACATCAATATCGCCGTCATTGTCTATGTCACACCATGCCACAGAATGCCCGAGCCCGGTCATTCCCGAAATACCCATGGATGCAGTTACATCCACAAAGGTCTGTACACCTGCAAAACTTATTGTTGAGAACAGAACTGCACATCCAGGAAGCATTGCTGCGAAAACCACTCTATGTCTCTTTGCTGCCATTTCATTCCTCCCACCAGGAATTGAATCACTTAGCTATTTTGATCTGCCCAGCAGTAAGAATACTTCAGTCAGTTCACTAAAGAAAGGCTGATATCACCGAACATGCTCTGTGAACTGAATTTGAAATGTTCCGGAAACAGGAACCAGATGTTTTCTTTTTCATAACTGCCCCTGATCGATCTGCAAAGAATCTGTCAGCTGTTATCTTCTGCAGGCAAAGCAACCAGCGCGTAATTGAAAAGCGCAAGAATACGGTTGACTTTATCAACCCTCATTGTGGTACCACCCTGTTCGATCTTCCTCACCAGAGCAAGCCCGACACCGGAATACTCTGCAAGTTGCTTCTGGGTAATGCCTGCTTCTTTCCTTAGCTGCTTCACAGTTGAAGAAAGATCATTTACTCTGCTGTTCATGCTCCTCCTCCAGCAAGGGTGGAAGCTCTTGTATCAACAAGTTCTGCAAGGGCACTTTTCATATCACTGCTGAACTCCGCTATTTCTATTAAACCCATAAGATCAGGAACACTTTTCAACAAATGCTGAACACTTTTAAAAACAATCTCTGAAGGGATCTTCATGTTTCCTCCCAGCGCCTTGAAGTCTTTCAGTCTAAGTCTATTATCCCTGCCGTTTATGGGGATGGCAGACTGGGTCTCTGTGGGGACCAGAAGAGAGGATGCAACAAGATCATATGCTGGAGAAAGAGCTGTTCTCTGCCTGCTGTATATAAAACTGTAGTTCTTCAGGTGCGCGTCTCCATTCCCCACAAGAAAATTGAAGAGGATAAGCCTGAAGAACTTCTGCACCTCGATCCTTGGGAAAGATGCAATTCTGTTGATCAGCTTCCCGCAGAACTCCGCAGATCTTCTGTACTTCATGTCCCTTGGAACATCCCCGGCCTGACAAAAATCCTCCACATGTATCCGGGTAGCTTGACCCCTGCGGTCAAACCTTTTCACAATGTAGAATTTCTCTTCTGCTTTGTTGGTCAGAACCCCATGGGGAGGAATCTCTATACCTGCAACAGCTGCAAGAGACATGATCAGATTCTCATTCTGAGGCATTTCCGGCCACTGTGGAACAGGTGGCTTAAGGATGTGGGTTCCATTTACTGCAGCAGGAACAACCCTTCCTTTCTCAACTCTTACAGAAAGCTTGGTCTGAACACCCGGGATCGAAAGTCTTCCTGCAGATCCCTGAGCAAGTTCTGCAAGATTACTTCCATAAATACCTGAGATATCAGGTACCCGCGGTACACCAAACAATTTCCGGAGGCAGGTTGGATGCCATCTGTCTGAAGGCTTTCCGCAACCGGGACATGCCTTCATGATTCATTCCTTATCCACACCGCTCCGATGCAGTCACTGCAGCTGCTGGCCAGTATTCCAAACCAGTCATCCCTGTCCAGTTTCAGTTTGCCGCAGACGATGTCGTTATACCAGCCTTCAGGCAGAAGCCCCTGAAAGAATGGAAAGAGGGTCTGAGAGTGATATTTTTCAACCTGAAACGGGAGAGAAGCAGAGATTGGGATTCCCGATCTGATGTATTCCCCGTAATAGGAAAAGTAGTAACCGTTCAGATCTCTACTTAGCGTTCCAGCCTTCTTTTTCCCGAACATCACTGTTAGTTCCTTCAACATCATCAACCCCTCCTCACTGATTTTTATATCCTTGTCAATATACTATAGCAAGATATTCATGCCAGGTTCGCTATTTTCAGCAATATTATATTGTTTTTCATATTGTTTTTTCCTGAAATCTACATACCCTGAGAAAAACCGAGCAAATTTCGACATCTTATATGTTATTTGGTATAACACCGCTCGCAAATATCAATATTCACTGGAAGTATGGAAAAGTCTCCGATTGCATATCCATATCTCTGTCAGGTCATACTTTTATATGCTTATTAGTATAATTTCTTTAAGAACACCTGATTCCCGCGTGCGGGTGCTATCCTGTTATCTTTAAGAGAATTCAGCAGAGAGGAGATTTATGGAACCGGGTAAGATTTTCCTGTTGCTTGGGCTTGTTTCCGCTTTCTTCGGCATCTACAACATGATCCGGATCGTAAATTATCTGTCTTCAAAAGGGGTGAAGATCAACTGGTTCCTCTTAAGGCTGAAGTGGTTCACCTATATGTCTAAATACCGGGAACTCACTGTAGAGGAAACAGGTGACGTGGGTGAATTTCACAAAGGCTACATTATAAGCATGCTCTGTGCACTGATTCTGGCCATTACAGGGGCATTTCTGCTTAATCAGTAAGGCTGTTCAACAAGGCCAGCGCCACAGGCAGATTACCAAGAATGGCTTCAATTTTTCTGTTTGCAGCTTCTTTTACGCTAAGATAATTGTGCAGCTCGTTTGATGTTGTCTGCAGGCTGTCAGTTGCATTGGCAAGTTTTACGGTTGCTTCTGAAAGCTGAGCTGTTATCAGTTTGTCTCTGAAACTGGAGAAGGCTCTGTTTGCAGCCCTTACCTCTTCCGCTTTTTCCAGCTGATGCTGGTTTATCAGACTGATCTCGATTCTTCGCAGTGAAGCAATGATATCGAAAAGGTGGTTCAGCAGCATTCTTCTCACAGTTCTTCCTCTCTGAGCTGATTCATTCTTTCTGCAAGGATCCTTAAAGTGGCGGAAACTGAGGTGTCTGTCAGCGAGCTGATCAGCTCGTTGTGAATGGCTGGAATTATCAGCCAGGCATCATGGATGATTTCAATTTCCCCAAGAAGTGCTGTAACCTGCCTATTCAGTTCCAAAAGCTCTATAACGGCTTCTGCGGGATATCCGTCACCTGTGATAATTCTTTGTCTTCTTGCAGACATGTCTGAATATGCAGCCTGAACCGCATTGGCCCATGCCTCGGTTTGTTCTGCCATTGCCTCTGATATTGATTCAACAGCAGGCGAAGCAGCGTTCATTGCACAGCCCGCTTTCCGGGCGTCGTACTCTGTGGTTCCGTGTTCAACAAGAGTGGCGATCAAAGCGGTAAGCAGATCTGCACCGGGCACTGTCAAAGAATTAAGTTCATAAGCAATGCTCTGTGATTCGGTTATTTCTGTTAGAAGCAAAGAGTAGAGACCCAGGGCAAAGGCAGTTTCCTCCACTTCTCTGTGTGCTCTTGCAAGCCCTGCCGAAATAGAGATTGAGTCGGAGGCAAGAACAAAAGTGCTCTCGTGCTGAAGAACAAGGTCTTCCAGCAACTGTGCGTTGCCTTCGGCTATTGCTTCAACCAGATTGATCTCTACAATTTCCCTTACAGACCCCAGCTTTGCCGCGGTTTCCTCTGCAAGAATGGTTGATTGTATATGAAACTGCTGGAAATCGGAATTGTCTCTGGTTGCGCATCCAGATGCCGTGATCAGAAGAATTGAGATAAATAGCGTTTCTCTAGTGTTTCTCATCTAATAAATATGATGTAGACTTACCGAAAGTGCAAGTATGCTCCAACTCCAGCTTTATACTGCGGTGGCACTTTGCTTATATATATACTATCTTACCTTCTTAATGAAAGAGGTTTACTTGAAATCATCATTGCTTGGCGAGCAGGCCCAGGAATGTCTTACCGGTCTTAAAAATGCCGTCACTGATATACTGCAGGCGCTACCGGGAAAGCTGGAGCAGCCCCGTGATGTGTATAAAACTCTTGGAATAGATCGAATGATAGGATGGAACATATTCAAGCTTCATGAGCTTGATGACTGTTTTCTGTCTGTAAGGCATATTCCTCGCAAAGCTGCTTTCAAAGGATTTCTCCGGGCCGCTTCCAGACAGGGAGTTGTTGACTCGCTGCTTTCTGCGGCTGAAAAGAATTTCAACCTGTTTGAAGACCTGGTCGAACTGCACGCAGGAGACCGGCCCAGCATGGAAATGATGCTTCTTGCATACTCCGATGAAGGCTCCAGCCAGGCATCACTGGATCATCGAAAACTTGCATTCACTGGCAACAGATTCCTTTACGGCCTTGAAACGCGAACAAGATTAACGATATCACTTTTTGAACCAACGGATTCCCCTACAGACTGGAAACTAACTCTGTTGAAAGGTTCTTTCGGGCTCAGACGAAATCGACCTGATATTCCGTGGTTCTACGTTCGCCCAAGGGTATTTACAGAATTTGAAGGGCAGCCGCATTCTCCGGTAAGCAAACCTCTTGTTAAGCCCGAGAATGGCAACAAACTGCCTTATTACACTCCTTTCTGCAACTGTTCTCTGCCAAGTATTACTTCTAGCGGAAGGTTCGTTGAAAGCGTGGAAGAAATTTTCCCTCTGGAAACAGGAAATGCAGGCCTGATGGATCTGGTGTTTGCTGAGATCATAGATCTTGACGGGTTTGTAATGGATGAGGACAGTTCAACATCGGCAAAGGTAATAACCCCATGCCACCTGGCTGTGATGGATATTATCGTGCCATCCAGTTTTGCAGGGAACTCTGAGTTCTCTCCGCGGGTAGTATCTTCTATTCTGGAAGAATCTGATGCCTACAACGAACAACTCATTGATCTGTCCAGATCGATCCTGCCGATTGAACCGGGATTTGAGATCAAACCCACAATAGAACAAAACACTCTTGACGGTGTGGAAAACTATGGAGAGATCGTTGAAGACCTTTTCAAGAGACGCGACCTGAACCCTCTTAATTACACAACAATTCGCTCGTTTGTGCACTTTCCCGTAATCCCTTCCAATCTTGATATTACCTGGAAGCCCAATACAAAAAACTGATCATATCTTAGTAACTGGTTGTTATTCAGGTGGTTAATCACCATTCTCTGTATTATATATATATGGCTTGACATTACGGCAGCGTATATGTATACTGTTTCCGTCAGTGAGATCCAGCAATAGCGTGCGGGGAAAAATGGACTCTCTGATACCTTCCTTCCTTATCAGTGCCTGCCACTTCGGTGGCGGGCACTGTGTGTTATACAGTATTTTCCCACCACAGGAATGGAGAAAAATGCTGTTTGAAGGTGAAACAGGAATACTGCTGCATCCCACATCACTTCCAGGGAAGTGGGGTATCGGAACTATGGGCTCCGAGGCATTTGATCACGCCCGCTGGATGGCCAGTTCCGGCGTAACAGTGTGGCAGGTTCTGCCTCTTACAAAACCTGTGTATGCCAATTCCCCTTATCAGGCACTGTCTTCTTTTGCAGGGAATCCTCTTCTTGTCTCTCCAGAAATACTGTTCAGGAATGGGCTGCTCTCTGCGGCTGAACTTGGTTCTGCAAAGATCGAATCTTCCTCTTCTGTATCCTGGAGAAAACTTTCAGGAAGAACAGCCCTGTTAAATCTTGCTGCCGATCGTGGTGTAAAAGCAGGGATCCCCGGATTTGAGGATTTTTCAAAAATTGCGTGGGTAAAAGAGTGGGCATGGTTTGCAGCAATGAAAGAGATGAATTCCGGAAAGCCATGGACCCTCTGGAAGAATACCGCTTCTGCTGACCCGGATTCTATTCTGATCCACGCAATGATCCAGTATTTCTTTCACCTGCAGTGGGCGAGCTTAAAGGAATACTGTAATTCACTGGGGATAAGAATACTGGGAGATGTTCCCATATACACCGCTCACGATTCATGCGATGTATTTTTTAACAGAGACCTTTTTAAACTGGACAGCAATGGATCACCTTCTGCTGTTGCCGGTGTTCCTCCGGACTATTTCAGCCGGACCGGCCAGCTATGGGGAAACCCTGTGTACGACTGGAATGCCTGTGCGAAGTCAGGTTTCCGCTGGTGGATAGAGCGCATGAATTCCTCTATGCACCTCCATGATGCTGTACGCATAGATCACTTCAGAGGGTTTTCCGAGTACTGGGAGATTCCTGCCGGAGAGAAAACAGCCATAAATGGCACATGGGTCAAAGGCCCGGGAATTGATCTGTTCAGGGCCATGGAAAAAGAACTGGGAACACTTCCTGTTATAGCAGAAGACCTGGGTCTTATCACCAGGTCTGTGCATGAACTAAGAAAGAAGTGTGGTTTCCCGGGCATGATAGTTCTTCACTTTGCTCTTCAAGACCCTGAATTCTCCATTGACCGGATCGAGCCTGCCAGCGTGATCTATACCGGCACTCATGACAATGATACAACCGCCGGGTGGATCGCTTCTACCAGTGGCAAACTTGGCTTTAGCTCTGTTCGCTCCGTGGTTCAGATCGCTCTTTCTTCTTCCTCAGAGCTGGCAGTGATCCCCATGCAGGACATTCAGGAACTGGATTCCTCCGCAAGAATGAACACACCATCAAGTGCCTCATTCTCCAACTGGAGCTGGAGAATGACAGAATCCCCGGAAATTCAAGATCTTTCCCGGAACAGTTGACATTCCCGATAAACCATGCATCTTACCCGGATGAAAGGTAATCTATTCCTTCCGCTCTGTTCAGGTCTTATCAGCACATTCGCATGGCGCTGGTGGACGGGTTCCTCCGTCCATAATTAATACTCAGAAGTTCTATACATCTTAGTTTTTATTCAGTTCTAGTAACTTACTTTACAGTAATATTATAGGAGTATACCATGCGAAGATTTTCTTCACGGAGCAGCAATTTTCTGCCCACAGAATACACAAATATCAAGCCTTTCCTTCCCTCCCTTCCACCGCCACCAGTGGGGCCAGACGGGTCTCCGGTTGGACCGGAAGTTCTTTCAGCGCTGTTTCCATCCGGAATGATCAACCATGAAATAACCATGGAACCAAGGGTTCCCATTCCTGAAGAGGTTCTGGATGCATACAGAGTGTACCGGCCCTCGCCTCTTATCAGAGCCACCAAACTTGAACAGGCGCTGGACACACCCGCACACATCTACTACAAATACGAGGGAACAAATCCCGCAGGAAGTCACAAAAGCAATACCGCCCTGCCTCAGGCATACTTTGCAGCCAGAGACGGAATAACCGGTATAACAACTGAAACAGGTGCAGGTCAGTGGGGAAGCGCTCTTTCCCAGGCATGCAACAGATTTGGTCTTGACCTGGAAGTGTTCATGGTCAGGGCCAGTTTCCTGCAGAAACCTCTGCGTAAGGTATTTATCAACATGCACGGAGGAAAAGTATGCGCCAGTCCCAGCGATCTTACAAAATCAGGTCGAAGTTTCCTTAAAGAGAACCCGGATCATCCGGGAAGCCTGGGTATTGCGATCAGTGAGGCAGTAGAAGTTGTTCTTTCCCGGAAGAACTCATGCTACAGTCTGGGCAGTGTCACAGATGCAGTGTGCCTGCATCAATCCATAATCGGCCAGGAGTGCATCCTGCAGATGGAGGAAATGGAAGAATATCCCACAGAGATCATTGGCTGTGTAGGCGGCGGGTCCAATTTTGCCGGGATTGCCTTTCCATTCATCGAAAAAATGCTAACAGGAGGTGACAAAATAAGCTTTACTGCAGTGGAACCCACTGTTTGCCCCACCCTTACAGAAGGAAAACTGAAATACGATTTCGGTGATGCTTCCGGGCTTACTCCCAAGTACATGATGTATACACTGGGTGCAGGCTTTGTTCCTCCCCCTATACACGCGGGAGGCCTCCGGTATCACGGCATGTCACCTCTGGTAAGCCATCTTGTAAAACTGGGCATTGTAAACCCTGTTGCATATACCCAGGAGAAAATACTGAATGCAGGAAAAAGGTTTACACTGATTGAAGGTATTCTTCCTGCGCCAGAGTCTAACCATGCCATTGCAGCTGCAATTGATTCAGCTGTAGAGGCAAAAGAATCCGGGGAAAAGAAGATAATCCTCTTTAACCTCAGTGGTCATGGCTACCTTGACCTGGCAGCCTACGAAAGCTGCTGAATCAACCCATCTGGCGGTTGCCTGAAATATGGCAACCGCTCATTTTTCCGTGCCACTTGACCTGACGATACTACTGTTCTATCCTAATGTTGTGTAAGAGAAAAGGAGAAGCACATGTTAACATTCCTTGTGGTAGTTATACTGTCATCAGGTGTTGCCCCCCTGGGCGCGGAGACCGATGGTGGTTCTCTGGTAATAAACGAAATAATGATTGACCCTCTTGCTTCATCATCCACAGAGATGGGTCAGTGGATAGAACTTTTCAACAACAGCAGCGACTGGGTTAATCTTTCACAGTGGACCATAACTAATCAGGATAATGAGCAGATCAATTTTTCATCCCATGTGATTCCGCCTGATGGTTACTTTGTCGTTGGAGCCAGCAGCATGACCGGCGAGAACGGAGACTACACTCCAGACGCAGTATGGGGATCTTTCGCCCTTGCCCAGTACGGAAGCCTGATTCTGACAGGTGTGGGTTCAGACTCCCAGGAGTTCTTCAGCTGGGACGGCAGCTGGGACATCGAGCCTGGAACATCTCTGGAAAGGCTTAATCCCGGGTGGGCTGCAGCCGACCGTGGAAGCTGGCGACACAGCACAAGCGAGTACGGGAACGGCGATCTGGGCACTCCCGGAGGGCAGAACAGCGTGTTCTCCAACGGGTTCGGTCAAAACACCTGGGCGTTCATTAAGGCCTTTGTAAACTAAGCCTCTGCAAAACAGCAACTTTCACACTCCAATAATGCTAATCTTCTGTCTGCTCTTTTGCGGCATAGAATAAGCCTCTGGTTTCCCGGATGCTTCTGATAACTTTTCTGCCTTCCAATACAGCAAGATATTTGTTAACCTCGTTAACATGTATACCCAGTACGGTACTAAGATCCTGAACAGTACAGGGTCGTCTTTGAATGGTACCCAGAATGGTTTCTTCAATATTGGGGCTGTAAGACGATAATTGTTTCCTCTGCACTGCAGCCGGGATGATCTGCACATTTTTCAGGTTCCAGTATTCTTTTATCTGAAGCAGCTCATTGTGAGATGACCCGCGCAGCCCCTCAACCCTCCCGGGCCTGTCAAGACTGTTTATCTGTATTATGTCAGGTTCAATTCTCTGGAAAGCATCTTTCAACAGATCCAGTTCTTTTTTTGAATCGTTGAAGCCTGGAAGAATCAATACCTCCAGCCAGATCTCTTTTCGGTACTCTTTTCGGAAATCGACCAGACCCTGTATGTAGTCCTGGATATTGATACCCTTTGCAGGCTTGTTTATTCTGATGAATGCCTGCTGTGATGCAGCATCAAGGGACGGCAATGTCGGATCTGCTTCCATAAGCTCTTTCCTGACCTCGGGGTTACCAAGCAAACTTCCGTTTGTTAAAACTGCCACGGGAATATGAGACCAGTTGCGTTTGATGAACCGGATAATCTGCCCGAAATGCAGGTTCAGAGTGGGCTCTCCCGAACCGGAAAGGGTAATGTACTCTGGATCAGCATTATTCTTAAAATACGAAATAAGTTCTGCCTCTATCTGTTTCTGCGGAACATATTCTTTTCTCTCTACGGTAAGTTTCGTTGTGGCTCCACACTCGCAGTAAACACAGTCGAAAGAGCATACCTTGCGGGGAATCAGATCTACCCCGAGAGAAATACCCAGCCTTCTGGAGGGAACGGGACCAAATACATGTTTAGTCACTGCAACATTCCTTTGCTGTTAATTTCCATTCTTGTCTGTAAACTTCTTTGCGCTGGAGTAACCTTCAAGATCGTAGGCGATGTCTTTTGACGGCATGGCCTGTCTGTCCAGCCGTACATCTGCATCTTTAAAAAACTTCTCTGCGTAGGTAGAATGATAGTCACTGAATACAACCACTCTTTTTATTCCTGCCCCGATCAACGCCTTTGCACACGTGGTACACGGCATATTTGTTACATAGGCAGTTCCCTGATTGATGGAAACACCGTTCTTTGCAGCCTGCATAAGAGCATTCATCTCTGCATGGTTGGTGCGGATACAGTGATTGTCCACTATCATACACCCCACATCATCACAATGAGGAAGACCTGGAAGAGAACCGTTGTAGCCTGTGGCCAGTACATGCTTGTGTTTAACAAGAACACAGCCACAGTGCATTCTTGGACAGGTAGCTCTTTCGCTGGCAAGCATGGCCAGCTTGAGGAAATACTGATCCCACGATGGTCTCATATTTTTACAGTCTCCTTTTTAGAAATTCCAGTCGATCTGCATTCCTGCAGACGTTCTGGAAGAACCCTCTGTTTCACTGCTGCCGCTGCCAATAAACTCTGCACCTTCCATTGAATACCAGGCACCTTTTGCCCGGCAGATCGCATGCTCTGAAATATGTAAAGAAACCGCTCCCTGAAGAAGTACTGATGAATTGTACAATGCACGGGAGCCGAATTCCCCGGGAAATGAAAGAGAGTAGGCATATACTCTGCTGTTCCAGCCGTCGGTATTACCTGCCGCAGCGGAAACTGTGATATCCAGGCTGGACACGGGGCTGTGCTTCAGCCTGACCTCTATGCCTGTGCCATTCTCATCCGGATCACTATCACTTTGATACCAGGTGACAGGCAATTTAATACTTAGAGTAAGCTCGGAGTATGGGCTCCATGATGCGGTGATCTGAGCTCTGCATGTTCTTTCATCTTCCGTTGCTGTCAGCTTTACTCTCTGGGTAAGATTTGTTCTGCTGCCGGGTCGCTCGGTAAGCTGAAAACCGAATTTAAAGGAATCCTCTTCTTCTTTGTCCAGAACAAGAGCCCCTGCATCCAGTGTAAGCCCCTGCAAAGGCCTCCATCTTATTCCGTACCCTGCACCGAACAGGTGGTTTGTTCCCAGGCTTCCTGCACTGCGGGGCCGGTTGCCTGTATACCTGCTTAGAGTAAGAGCATGGCGAAGATCAGACAGCCCTCTGCTGGCTGACAGCAAAAAATTGAAAGTGGAATCGAAATCAGCGGTAACTTCACCGGTGAGCAGGCCATCTTCATTCTGGAAGAGGAAATCGGCTCCCGCAGTTGAAAAGGATTCCTCTGTAGAGCCTTCCTCACTGGTTCGGGATACAAAGGCAAAAGACACTCCTGCAGGGCCGGATCCGGCCCGAACAACTGCAAGCTTTTCTTCAACTGAATGTTTGCTTTCTATTTCGCTTTCGGTTCTGTGAAACCCAGACGAACCTGTATCAATCAGGGACCATCCCAGAACGGTGGAAACGGTAACACTTCCAAAACTGTATTCAGCCAGGGCACCGGTAAGAGGATCAGCATCGTTTGCTCCCGGGCTTTCGGAAAGCTCCATACGCATCCTCCAGCTGGGAGTTTTTGAAAGACTCAGCGGATCACCCCCGGACCACGGTCCGGGATGAGAAAGAATAAGCCCGTGGGCAAACTGCACACGCAAACCTCCTGCAACTACCTTTATCGCCTCTGGATCAGTGTAACTGATGCCTCCTGTTATTAGATCTCCCCACTCTTCTCCGGGATCTTTCTCTGTTAAAAGCACCGTTGACCATGATCCAACATCAAAACGCAGCCTCTCGTAGAAGGAAATCGAGCTTCCCTGCCAGAGATCAGAGGTAATACCAGCCGGATCGGGCCAGCTCTGCTCCGCCCTGACCCTGAAGTCACCGGAAGCAGCAACAAGACTTAATATTGCAAATAGTTCTATCATTATACGGTAAGATAAGGCCTGAGGTTCTCAAGGGTAGTGGCACCTATTCCAGGAACCTCGATCAATTGATCAACAGATTGTAAAATACCGAATGTATCGATGTAATTCCGGATGGTGGATGCCCTGGATGGACCTACACCTGGAATGTTTACCAGCTCTTCTTCGGTGGCAGTGTTTATGTTTATTGGAAAACTGACCGGTTCCCGCTGATTATGATCTTCTGCTGCCTGAACAGGCTCCGGATGAAAAGCTGCCGAACCGTATGTCAAAGCAACAGCATGACCACTGGCCAGCTCGGGGTGGGTAGAATATCCGTACTGCATTGAAACCGTGGAGAGGGAGACGTGAAGCCCCATTCCCATCCGGACAGGCGGCGTTTGAAGAGAAAAGGAAAGAGAGACTCCGGTAAGTGGCTCTACCAGTGTTACCACAGAATACTCTTTTCCCGCATACTGGTGAATCGCGGCACCTGCTGCAACAACAACCCCGTTCACGGGACATACTCCCAGTGCACCTGAAACCGTACGGGGAACAGCCCCCATTCCTGTTTCCGTAAGAGAGGAACTGTAAAGCCCTCTTACCGACCCGCCAAGAAAAAAGCCATTGAACGGTCTTGCGATCAGCCCGATATCGGTAGACACTGCAGTTCCGGTGCCAAAACCTTCTATCTGTATTTGATGCGCAGACATGGAACCACCTGCCACTATTCCCGTTCGAAGAGTTACTGCTGCCGCTGCAGTAGCAGTAGTTTCCCCGTACCCGTCTCTTCCGGAATAACTTACCAGACCGGCAAAAGCAAATTTATCTGTGGAACTTCCTCCGGCAATTGCCGTTCTGTCAAGGTCTCGAAGGCCAAAAGGCCTTGAGGCGGAAATAGAGACTGCAGGCCCTGTTAGAACCCCCACCGATGCGGGATTGACTGAAAGAACAAGATGTGTTCTAGGAAAAAGAGCTGCCGCAGCCCCTCCGGAAAGCCAGGGAGATTCACTCTGGGGTTCAAAAGCCGCTGTGATCACTGCAAAAAACAAACAGTACATTCTTGCCTCCTGCTTCTGCCTGTGGTTGTACTTTAAGTAACCGGCATAAACCGAGAGAACACAACTATCGCTCGGTAACATTTTTCAGTAAAGCAATACGCTACACAATGTCTATTGTCAGTCACGCTCCTGGGAATTGACTAAAGAGGTGTTTGTGTTCATTATAGATAGAATGTTTTAGTTCTTTCCTGGATAGAAAAGAGGAATAATGCGTTTGCCACTGGTA
Organism: Candidatus Sabulitectum sp.; assembly: GCA_029934845.1. Taxonomy (GTDB): domain Bacteria; phylum Fermentibacterota; class Fermentibacteria; order Fermentibacterales; family JCC-6; genus Sabulitectum. Next base: position 619 of record JAOZLN010000017.1, on the reverse strand, counting down.
GCAGTTCTTGTTGTGTTCCCGCTTGTTGCGATTGCCGGAGGTTTACCCTTTTCTCACTACGGCCTGCTTGATACACCATCTGCATCACTGCTTCAGCACACGCAAGTAGCCATAAGTGCCGGTGGAACTGCTTACTCTCTGAAAGACTCCTCTGGAGCTTCAAACATGAATGTTGCCACGGCTGCCTATCTGGAAGTCGGGCTTTTCAACAGAGGACAGATAGGTGGTACATACCTGGGGCAGGCTGGCTTTTCCGGCACAGCAAGAGGGCTGCTGCTTAATGAAACCATCTCACGACCAGGAATATCCCTTGGTGTGGAAAACATCATCGGAGAGGAAGACTACGAATTCTATCGTAACCGGGAAGACAGTCTGTACCATTACCCCAATCCACAGAATTTCAGCATTTACGGCTTGATAAGCAAGGATTTCAGTTACTTCATTTCTCTTCCAGTCTGCTTGAACATCGGGTTCGGCACAGGAAGATTTGTGCAGTCTGCAGATGCTGCAGATGGTTTTGAGAATCCCATTCCTGGCCTTTTTGGAAGCCTGCAGGTACATCCAGCCATAAACAGCGAAGTAGTACTGGAATGGGATGGCAGAGACCTCAATATTGGTG
>JAOZLN010000016.1:15735-16678 GCA_029934845.1 Candidatus Sabulitectum sp. | reverse complement strand
CAATTGCATAATCATCGGGTCCGTTGATCTGATAATGAAGATGAGGCGCTGTGGATATGCCCGTATTGCCTATGGTTCCTATCTGATCGCCAGGTTCAACTGCAGACCCCGGTACTACGAACAGCGTTTCCATGTGCAGGAATATCTCGGAATACCCTCCGAAATCTATCTCGATACAGTGACCATTGTAAGCTGTATTCCAGTTTGTTCGCAGAACCGTTCCTCCGGTAACCGAAAATACCGGTGTTCCCTGAGGTGCCTTGTAATCAACACCCTGATGGATGTGATTCCCCCGGGGTTCTCCGAATACACTGGTAATCTCCTCGAAAGTTCTTACCGGTGATCTGTCAAGCAGCTTCACCAGTTCAGAGCCGTCAGCTTTCCAGACCGAGGGCCAGTTGTCCCCGGTTTTTTGAAATACATACCCGGAAAATCCGTGGTTGGCTGATCCGCCAACGGGAATGTACTCGAATGCAATTACCATATTTTCTCTTGAAAGCTCTTCTGTCGTATAGATAATACGCATGGAATCTCCCGAGATGAAACCTCTCCAGGGGTTCATTTCCCACACGAGATTCCGCACACAGTGAGCTCCAAGAATATCAGGATCAACATCAGAAACTACTGCCAGACTCTGGTAAAGAGATCCCTGTATCTCGATCTCGAGAAATCTCCATGCCTCTGTAGAAGCAGCAGGTGAAAGAGAATCAATAGCAGCTTCAAGCGAATCAGGTTCTGTATCAAGACTGTCCTCTGGAAGAACAAGTGAATCTTCCACCACAGGAAAAGAGTCGGAAAGAACCCCTGGTATAACAGTATCAGTGTCGGCAGGAGTGATTACCTCTAAATCTACGGACAATCTGTCATTATAATCATACTGGCTAATAAAATAGCTATCTTCGGGGACAGGCTCATTTGAGCAGCCCAAAAAGAAAAGAATAGT